>JAFSYF010000013.1 GCA_017443695.1 Butyrivibrio sp. | reverse complement strand
TAAACGAAATTTCTAATTTCGTTTACTATAAGCCTCCGGCGGATGCGACCGACCGCAAGATGTATGTATTGCGGCTTTGCCGCAAATGCGGTCGGCGCGTAGTAAGCGCCAAAACGAAGATAGTTTTGTCGCTTACTATTTATCTGATACGCCCTCAGCAGGCGCGGATTGTCCAGTCAGCGGAGACAGTACTTCGGGCTGCTTTACTCAATCCCCAATTGGCGTTTTAATTTGCCCATCTCATACCGATAGGCCGGGATCAGGAAGAGATCCGCGGCGACCCAGGCGCAGGGATTGGCGAAACAGGCTCCGGTGAACCCAAACAGCGGTACCAGCACGGCCGCCACCGCCACACGGGCGAACATCTCACAGACACCGGCCAGAATGGCGAAGGTCGGGAACCCAATCCCCTGAATCAGGAACCGGATGATATTGACCAGTGCCAGCGGAAAATAGAACGCACTGTTGATGATCAGGAAGAGCCTGGCCTGGTCCAGCACCGCCGCCTCACCGGCATCCAGGAACAGGGAGGCCAGATTCCGGCCGAAGAACCACAGAATCAGAAAAGCCACAATCGCATAGCCGGCCCCCAGCTTGATACAGTCGATGAGCCCCTCGCGGATACGGCCGAGCTTCTTGGCCCCCACGTGCTGGCCACCCCAGGTGGACATCGCCTGTCCCATGACATCGAAGGGAGAGCAGAAGAACATACTGACACGCCCGCCGGCTGTCACCGCCGCCACGGCATTGGCCCCGAGCCCATTGACCGCCGTCTGCAGCACCACCGAGCCGATGGCGGTGATGGAGTACTGCAGCCCCATGGGCAGTCCCATGGACAGGAGCGTATGGATATAGCGCCCCTCCAGACGTCGCTCCGCGGCACGGATATGCAGGATCTCCATGCGCTTCAGGATGAAAACGAGACAGCACACACCGGAGAAGCCCTGGGAGAGGATCGTCGCCAGCGCGGCACCCACCACACCCATATGGAAGACCAGGATGAACAGCAGATCCAGTCCGATGTTCACGAAGGAAGCCACCACCAGGAACATCACCGGATGCCGGGAATCCCCCAGCGCACGGATGACACTGGCGAGGAGATTGTAGAGGATGGTGACCGGGATACCCAGGAAAATAATCATCAGATAGGAATGGGCGTAATCCAGCACATCCGCCGGCGTGTTCATCAGTGTCAGGATCCGCCGGCAGGAGAGGGTGACGATCAGTGTGACGACGGCGGAGAGGATCCCGGAGAGCACCAGCGCATGGAAGAAGAACCGCCGGACACCGGAGGCGTCTGCCGCACCGAACCGCTGCGCCACCGGAATGGCGAAACCGCCGCAGACCCCCATACAGAAGCCGATGATCAGGAAATTGATGGAACCGGTACAGCCCACACCGGCTAACGCTATTTTGCCCAGGAAACGGCCGACGATCATGGTATCCATCAGGGTATAGAACTGCTGGAACAGATTGCCGAACAGCAGCGGCAGACAGAAACCCAGCAGCAGCCGCATGGGCGGCCCCTGTGTCAGATCACGTACCGATTTTTGTTGATTCTTTGCTGCAAGCGCGCTCATCCATTCATTACCTGCTGCTTGGCAAAATGCGCCGCCAGCGCATCATGCAGGCCGTTCCGGTCCAGCCCGTGCTGCAGCTCGCTCATCTTCGGGGTAACGAAGACCGTCTCCAACCCCTGACCCTTCAGCTTCGCCTCCAGACCGCGTACAATGATCCCTTCCGTATTCGCCACGACGAGTACTTTCTTATCCATACTGCGCAATCCTCCATTAAGACCCACTTACTTCTTTGATTATATCACAGATTCCGTTCCAATCCATCTGTTCCACCCGGGCCGTGCTCATGGCAGCACCGGTGATCTCATTCTGCTGTGCCAGGATCACCTTCTCGGCAGGCAGGAAGCTGATCAGCAGATCCTCCAATAAAAGCGTTTTTTGCCATTTTTACAGGCTTTCCTTGACAAGGTACGTCCGAGGGGGTAAGATAGTTGCTTCTTAATAGTAAGCATAGAACAGCGCTGACCAAGGAACAGCGCGAAGGGAGGAGAAGATGAAAAAGAATGTACTGGTTTGGTTAGGGGTATGTACGATCGCGGCAGGGATGCTGGCAGGCTGCGGAAGTCAGAAGGGGGCGGCGGACAGTGCGCAGTCCCAGCAGCAGGCACAGGAGAGCACCGCACAGGCAACAACAGAGGCGGGAGCGGAAGCTTCTACAGAAGCGGCAGGAGAGGAGGCCGGGGAATCAATGGTAGGTATGGCAAATCCCTGGGTGGATATCACAGAGGATGTGGCGAAAGAGAAGTGCGCACGTCTCTTCAAGGCACCCGAGGGCGCAGAGATTCAGGGCTGGTCGATGTGTGAGGCGCTGGGCGATCCCGATAAGAACATCGGGCCCCTCATTCAGCTTGCCTACTCGCTGGACGGCAAGAACTTCAACGCAAGGGCCCAGTACGGCGCCGCAGAGGATACGGATATCGCGGGCAACTACTTTGACTGGACTGTGGGTCCGGAGGATGTCACGCTGGCGAACTGGGGCGAGGGCCACATGCAGGGCAAGACCTACCGCCACATCGGGGAGACGGGCTACGTGGATCAGATCACCTGGTATGACATCGAGGTCGGCATTTCCTATTCCCTCTCTGTGGCAGCGGCAGATCTGGATGGCTTTGATATCCAGGCCATCGCGGAGCAGATGTATCCGGGGGATGAGGCGATCTACGGCGATATCCCCGACGATGATGATGCAGCAACAGCAGCCATTGTGCAGGAGACGGCGGATGGCTTCTACGGCGCCACCATGCAGGCTTCGGAGAAGGATAAGGTTGGCACCCAGGACGATTATGGCGTTTTCTATAAGATCGTCTATGATGGCCACTTCGATGGCGACAGCCTGATCATCTCCGGTTCCATGGACTATCGGAACTTCCAGGGGCAGGACTCCATCACCGTCTCTGACGACCAGGCGCATGTCTTCACCGTGGATGACAACACGGTTTATCAGCTGGTGGGCGGCGAGGTCGGCCCCGAGATCATCACGAAGGAGGACTTCGGCAACTACCTGAAGGATGTCATCGACTCCGGCCTCTTCCTGGAGATCGAAATCAGTGGCGGCGTCGTCAAGACCGCGTCCATGATGTCATAAGTGACATCGGCCCATGGCTAACCGGGCGGCTTGCTCGGCATGTGGCTAACCGGTCGGCCCCCGGAACATCCCGCAGGCATCCGCTCGCGCTCGTCGCAAAGCTCGCGGACTGCCTCGCGGGATGCTCCCTGGGCCTCGACTGATATGCACCGGTAGATACTGTCACAAACCTGCGTGCCCCTGAGAAGTGCTCTATGGGCCTCTTCAACGGCCATTACTTCGCGAGCAAGTTCGTGGGATGCTCCTGGGGCTGAACCTTGTACAGCAATTTACCAAGTGATAGAATAGTAGCGGTATGACGCGAGTCACGCCGCTACTATTTTTTTCATACATATAATATGGAGGGCATATGAAAATCTATTCAGTGACAGATCCGGAGTTCGTACCCTATGGCAAGGTTCTGGAGGGTTACCAGACCGAGGCGCTGTGCAAGGCGCTGGAGGACAAGACCCCGCTGCCGGAGAACGTGGCCTATGTGATGAGCGAGGCAGCGCTGGAGTACACACCGCTCTTCGGTGCGCTTCAGAACAACGCCTACGGCGGGATGCCGATCCAGATCGGCTACTGCAACGGCCATAACACCAAGCTCAACTGCCTGGAATATCACAGAGACAGCGAGCTCAACATCGGCGCCACCGATTTCATCCTCCTGCTGGCCAGGGCTGAGGACATCGTGGACGGCAAGCTGGACACCGCCAAAGTCAAGGCTTTCCGGGCGAAGAAGGGCCAGGTTGTCCAGGTCTATGAGACCACCCTGCATTACGCACCCTGCTCCGCCGCAGCCGGCGCGGGCTTCAAGGTGGCCATTGTCCTGCCGAAGGGCACCAACGGTGCAGTACCGGCTTTCGAGGCTGTGAACGAAGAGGATAAATGGATGACCGCCTGCAACAAATGGCTTCTGGCGCACAAGGAATCCGCGGAAGCGGGAGATGGTGCCTACGTCGGCCTTACCGGCGACAACATCGACATCGCCAGCCTGATCTAAAATAAACGTAATTACGTGACGGGAACATCCCACAGCGGCCTGCTCGCGCTGTCGCAAGCTCGCGAACCGTCGTGGGATGTTCCCGTC
>JAFSYF010000120.1 GCA_017443695.1 Butyrivibrio sp. | reverse complement strand
GGTGACGGAATCCTTCCGGGAGACGGAAGGGGCGCCCATCAACGTCCGCTTCGCCAGGGCGATGCTCCATACGGCGAGACATCTGACGCTGCATATCGAGGAGGATCAGCTCTTCGCCGGTCAGATCGGCGGGCCGGAGCGCTATGGCGTACTGTATCCGGAGTTGGATGCCTGTTTTTTCTCCGATCTGAGACATGTTCTATCCAACCGGAGTCAGGCGACCTTTGCGCTGACGGATGAGGATCTGCAGACGCTGCAGGAGGAGATCGCCCCCTACTGGTCCGGCAAGACCTATTATGAGGCCTTCGAGGACGCTGTGCCAAAGGAACTGCTGCGGCTGACCTATGAGCCTGCCGACAAGCGCAGATCCCGTTTCCTGATCAATGAGACTGCAACCATGAATTCCGGTCCCCAGTGGGTGCACAATTATCAGATCGGACTGGAGAAGGGCTTTTCAGCCATCCGTAAGGAGGCGGCGACAGCGCTTACGGCACTGGATCCGGAGGATGAGAGTGAGGACGGCCGGCTGACCAGGGCCTATCTGGAGAGTGCTGTGACCATCTGTGACGCGGTGATCACCTTTGCACTGCGCTATGCGGAGGAAGCACGCAGGCAGGCGGCGCTGACCGGCGACCCCCTGCGGCGGGGGGAGCTCCTGGAGATGGCGCGGGTCCTGACCAAGGTCCCGGCACAGCCTGCCGACACGCTCTATGAAGCGATGCAGGCGCAGTTCATCATGCAGATGTTCTCCCGACTGGAGCAGAAGACGGCCGGTACCATCTCCAACGGCCGGATGGATCAGTATCTGTATCCCTATTATCGGCGGGATAAGGAGGCGGGACGTATCACCGACGAGCAGGTGGATGAGCTGCTCTCCTGCCTGTGGTTGGCCATGGCGCATTTCCGCGACATCTATGTGAGCCCCGCGGGGGGTGCCTTTTCTGACGGATATGCCCACTGGGAGGCAGTGACCATCGGCGGGCTGACACCGGACGGGTTCGATGCCACCAATGAACTGACCTATCTGTTCTTACGGAATAAGCGGGCGCTTCCGCTGGATTTTCCGGATCTGGCGGTACGTGTCCATGCGAATACGCCGGAGCGGCTGCTCTATGAGATTGCGGAGACCATCAAGATGGGCACCGGTCATCCGAAGCTCCTGAATGACGAGGAGATCATCCCGGTCAATCTGGCGAAGGGTGCGATCCTCTCTGAGGCCAATGATTACGCTGTCTCCGGCTGCACCGAGACCCGGATGGTCAACCGGGAGACCTGGACCAGCAAGGGGCCAAATGTCAACCTGGCCGCCCTTGTGGAGCTGACTCTCCGGAACGGCCGGATGGAGCGTTACGGGGATGAACTGCTGACGATTGAGACAGGAGCCGTACAGGAGCTACAGACCTGGGAGGCGTTTTATGGTGCATTTCAGAAGCAGCTGGTCTATTATATAGTGAAGACCTGTGATCAGATCCGGCTGGTACACCATGTGAGGGAAGGGCATTTTGCAACGCCCTTCGGGTCTGTTCTCCATGGCCTCTCCTGGGAAAAGAGACGGGATCTGCACAGTCAGTGGATCGAGGGCGGACTCAACTATGCCTTCTTCGACCTTGTGGGGTATGCCTCCACCGTGGACAGTCTCGCCGCCATCCGACGGATCGTCTATGAGGAGGGACAGACGGATCTGCCCGGACTGCTGACGGCATTGGATGCTGATTTCGAGGGATATGAGATCCTGCGCAGACGGCTGATGCGGGCGCCGAAATACGGCAATGATGATGACTACGCCGACAGCATCGCCCGGGATATCGACCGGATCGCCGCGGAGGTGGCGGCGGCAGAGGCTGCCAGGGAGGAGGCGGATGCCCGTGCCCAGGTGGGGGACGTTCGTTTCACCATCGATATCCGCTATGTGCCGGCTTCTGCCAATGTGCCCATGGGCAAGGTCATCGGCGCACTGCCGGATGGCAGGAAGCGGGGACTGCCGTTGTCTGACGGTACCTCGGCGGCACAGGGCGCGGACAGCAAGGGACCGACAGCGGTTCTGCTCTCGAACTACCATTCCAAGAACCCGGGTCGCAGCAACCGGGCGGCCAGGCTTCTGAATATCAAGTTCACCCCGTCCGCCGTGGCGGGAGAGGCCGGAGATACGAGACTGGTGCAGTTCATCCGCAGCTGGAGGGACTTAAAGCTCTGGCATATCCAGTTCAATGTCATCGATCAGGCGACACTCCTGGCTGCCAAGGCGCATCCGGAGCAGTACCGCGGCCTCATCATCCGTGTGGCGGGGTACAGCGCCTATTTCGTGAACCTGAGCGATGAGCTGCAAAATGATATCATCGCTCGTACCAGCAATGAGGAGGTGGCATAATGGCGGAAGTGGATTACAGTACACTGAAAAAAGGCGGTTTCATGCGCCAGAGGCAGAAGAACCAGTTCTCTCTGCGCCTGGGCGTCGTTGGCGGCACACTGACTGCGGAGCAGCTGGCGGCCGTGACGGAGGTGGCGAAGACCTACGGTCACGGATATGTCCACCTGACCTCCCGGCAGGGGGTGGAGATCCCCTATATCCGTCTGGAGGACATCGATGCGGTGAAGGAGGCACTGGCAAAGGGCGGCATCGCCCCCGGCGTCTGCGGACCGCGGGTGCGGACCGTGACGGCCTGCCAGGGGAGCGAGATCTGCCCCAATGGCTGCATCGATACACAGGAGCTGGCCCGCGAGCTGAACGACCGGTATTTCGGCCGTGAGCTGCCCCATAAGTTCAAGTTCGGCATCACCGGCTGCCAGAACAACTGTCTGAAGGCAGAGGAGAACGATCTGGGGATCAAGGGCGGTCTGCGCGTGGAATGGCAGGAGATGACCTGCATCCACTGCGGTGTCTGTGAGAAGACCTGCCGGACCCAGGCCATCCGCAACGAAGGGGACCGCATTGTTGTCGATGCGGACAAATGCAACTACTGTGGACGCTGTGCCTTTGCCTGCCCCACAGACAGCTTTGCGACGACACCGGGGTATCTCATCAGCTTCGGCGGTCTCTTCGGCAACCGGATCGCCAAGGGGGAGCCGATTCTGCCGTTCATCGAGGACCGGGATGCGCTGCTGCGGGTCTGTGACGCGACACTGCGGTTCTTTGAGGAGAACGCGAAGCCAGGTGAACGCTTCCGCTTCACCATCGAGCGGGTGGGGCGTGACAAGCTGGAGGCTGTGGTCCGGGAGGCGGCGGGATGAAGCGCCGTTTTGAGCGTCATCTGCCAGAGAAGGGCATATGGACAGGGCTTGCCTGTCTGCTCCTGACGGGACTGATCGGATGCGCAGGGAGCGGCGCTCCCGCAGCCGCCACAACCGATACCCTGCCGCAGGCCGCGCAGTCGTCTGTGGACGCTGATACGGATCAGGCCGCGGACACCACAGAGGCGGCACAGGAGCGGGTCGTCGCTCTGTCCCGGTCCGCCGGGGAGCTCTGGCTGCTGGCCGGCGGGACCCTTGCCGGTATCACCGAGGACGGACTGGAGCTGGAGGGGATATCGCCGGATATCACCCTGACGGGGACGAATCACAAACCCAACAGGGAGGCCGTGATCGGTCTGGCGCCCACCCTGGTGCTGTATTCCGGCAGCATCTCCGCCCAGACGGAGTTGGCATCATTTCTGGAGGAGCAGGGAGTGGAAACCCTGTCCGCGGACATGGATTCCTTTGCGGACTATGACGCGCTGATGCAGACGCTCTGTGCAAGGACCGGGCGGGATGACCTCTATGCCGGACATGTGACCGACGTGGCCCGTGAGATCGAGGCGGTGCGCAGCCAGGTCGCAGAGAGGGGCGCTGCGGATGCCTCCTACCTCGCGCTGCAGATCTCCGCAACGAAGAACAAGGCACTGAAGAAGGACTACTTCGCCTGTGAGATCTTCGACGATCTGGGACTGCATAATATTGCGGAGGATGCATCTGCGCTGAACGAGCTCTCCGTGGAGGCGGTGCTCGCGGCGGACCCGGCGTACATCTTCCTGATCCCCATGGGGACGGAGGAGGAGGCCAGGGATAGCTATGAGCAGGCCTTCGCCGCCAATCCGGCCTGGCAGAGCCTATCTGCTGTTCAGGCGGATCATGTCTATGACATGCCAAAGGAGCTGTTCCGGTTCAAGCCGGGCGCCCGCTGGGGGGAGGCCTACAGGTATGCCTTCGATCTGATCTATGGAGGAAATAAATGAAGGTCGGAAGGGAGAAACATCTCTGGAAGCCGGGGCTGCTGTTTGTGACAGCAGCCCTGTTGTTATCTGTGTTTGTCGGTAATACCGCTTTCCCCGCAGGGGCGCTGCTGCGTGTGCTGGGGGGCGGTGCCGGGGCGGATCC
>JAFSYF010000119.1 GCA_017443695.1 Butyrivibrio sp. | reverse complement strand
TATCATATTCAAAATAAATAAGCAAGAGGTTTTTACTCCAACCGGAACTTGGTCAACCGGAACTTGTTCGAGTACAAAACATAAAATTGATAAAACTCGCAGTCGGCTCTACTAATTGCCTTATCCTTACTGCAGAAGTATAATGAAATAAGGTACATAACGATCCAGTCACCCAGGAGCAAGAGGTGAGATTATGATCGACCATCAGGATGCTTTCAATCAGATTGCGGTAACCTTGTCCAGGCATTTTGAATGTCTGTACTATGTCGACTATGAGACGGGGCACTATACCAGGTATGTTTCCAACAAGCTGTTCAACAGTCTGGGCATCCCCGAGGAGGGGGAGGATTTCTTCCAGGCCTGCCGCGACAGCGCCGAGAAATGCACGCACCCGGACGACCTGGAGCGGATGCTGGCGCTCTGCACCAAAGAATCCTTACAGGCGCAGCTGGCCGAGAGCGACTCCCATTCCGAGATCTTTCGGGTGATCGTCCATGGCACGCTCGTCCATGTCCGGCAGATCATGCTCCTCTGTGGCGACAGGAAGCATGTCCTCTGCTGCATGGAGAACATCGAAGACGACTATCGCAGGCGGGAGGAGCAGGAGGAGAACCTGGAATCCGCCAGGCGCATGGCCAGACTGGATGAGATGACCGGGATCCGCAACAACAACGCCTATCTGGAGTATGCCGATACCATGGCAGCGCAGCTGGCCGCTGGAGAGGGAGATCAGAAATTCGCGGTTCTCATGTGTGACGTGAACGATCTCAAGCGGATCAATGACATCCAGGGACACAACTTCGGCGACGAGGCCATCCGGCAGGCCAGCCATATGATCTGCGATGTATTCCGTCACAGCCCAGTATTCCGTGTGGGCGGGGATGAGTTCGTTGTGATCGTGCGTGACCGCGACTATGAACAGCGTGATTCCCTGTACCGGCATCTGGTCGATGAATCCGTCGCCAACGGACGTGATCTGGCCGGGCCGGTGGTCGCCTGCGGCATGGCCGTCTACGATCCCGCTTCAGATCACGGACTTGAGGCCGTGGTTGAGCGGGCCGACCGGGAGATGTACGCCCATAAGAAGGAACTGAAAATCATGCGTGTGAAGGAGGGTCTCCACCACATCAGACGGACACAGCTGCCCGTCCCGCCGGACAGGAAACGGAAGCTGGATTCCCTGTTCGGCGCCCTGTACACCGTGGCCGGCGGCGGCTATGTCTACATCAACGACATGCGGTACGATTACTCCCGCTGGTCCCTGTCTCTGATCTATGATTTCGACATGGAATCCGAATACCTGTACAATGCCGATATCGTATGGGAGGCCCACGTCCATCCGGACGACGTGCCGAAGTACCGGGAAGCCATGGATGCCACCTTAAGCAGTGCCGCCGATATACGTCCCGTCCAATACCGTGCCCGCAGGAAGGACGGCACCTACGGCATGTACACCTTCCGCGGTTCCGTTCTGTGCGATGACAACGGGGATCCGGAGTATTTCACCGGCATTATCGTCTCCGTCTGATCAGGGAAGCTGCTATGGATATCTATGGTGAGAACAGAACCCTGCTGGATGCACAGGCCCAGGCCCTCGTCCGGGATATCAGCGCCTTCCGTGAGACGCTGCGGAGCCGGTACGGCGATGATCCTGTCGAGCATCTGGAGTGCCGGATCAAATCCGACGAGAGCATGCGGGAGAAGCTGCGCCGCAAGGGGCTGACGGAGACAGCAGAGAATGCCCTCTACGGCGTCCACGATGCCATCGGCGTCCGCGTGGTGTGTTCTTTCCTTCGGGATGTCTACGCGGTGCGGGACTATCTGGTGGGGCTGCCTGCATACGAGGTCGTGGAGGAGAAGGACTACATCCGGCATGTCAAGCCCAACGGATACCGGAGCTATCACATGATCCTGCGGTGTGGCGGGGATCTGTACGCGGAGGTGCAGATCCGGACGATCTCCATGGATACCTGGGCGGCGCTGGAGCACCACCTGAAGTATAAGAAGACCATCAACGAGAACACGGCGCTGATTGTTTCAGAACTGAAGCGCTGCGCGGACGAGCTGGCATCGACGGATCTGTCGATGCAGACGATCCGGGATATGATCATGGAATCAGAGGAGCTATATGAAGATCCTGCTGGCTGAAGATACGAGAGACTTAAACCGCGCCGTCACGGTGATGCTCACCATGAACGGTTTTGATGTGGATGCCGCCTACGATGGAGAGGAGGCACTCTCATTTGCCGGACAGAACGGCTATGACGGCATCGTGTTGGACATCATGATGCCGAAGAAGAACGGCCTGGAGGTGCTGGAGACACTGCGCGCAGCAGGGGATCCCACACCGGTGCTGCTGTTTACCTCCAAGTCCGAGATCGATGACCGGGTGACTGGGCTGGATGCCGGGGCGGACGATTACCTCACGAAGCCT
>JAFSYF010000118.1 GCA_017443695.1 Butyrivibrio sp. | reverse complement strand
GAGATGCGCAAGCTGAAGAGAGATCTCAGAAAGAGCAGAGAGGCTATGGCCGATGTCATAGCTGAGAAGGATTCTGTCATAGCCGAGAAGGACAGTGCTATAGCCGAGAGAGATGATACCATAGCCAGGAAGAATTCTGAGATCGCAGCACTGCGGGCCAGACTGGAAGAAGCAGGATTATAGAAGATACTCGCCACAACCGCGCAGAATTCTAAAAAGCCCTTCACGCAACCCCCGCCCAGCGCAGACGCATGTACAAGAAATACGGAATTATGTAACGACCTTTAAGCCTGCACTGAACACCTCTGTGCATAAAAAGAGGCCTTCCAACGGAAGACCTCTTTCCTGTCGCTTGCGCAGGCGTTACTTATGGTTCCTCGACACGCCGGATCTACAGATGAGTTTGACGATTCCCTCATCACGACTCCCCTCTTTATAACCACCGGGCAGAGCAATTATACCGAGATCGCCACCTGTGGTGGATGCCAGCTCATCCAGCGAAAGCTCCTGATGAAATACCGCATTATCATTATTGTTGTTATCCTTCTGGATCATAATTGATACCTCCTTTATCCCTTTGAGGATATATACGAACGAATTGGACAAAATGCGTCACTCTTCTTTAAATGTTTTTTTTTTCTTCAGAACACTTACTTTTTTATTCTCTCTTATGGCGTTCCTCGCGCTCCTTCCGCTCTGCGGAGATCTCCTCCACCGTCTTCTCCCGCTGACGCACCGCGCCGCGGTAGCCCTCCTTCGTGGGGATCAGATTGCCCGCTGCAAAACGGGCCTTCGCCGCCGCGATGGCCTCCCCGTACTGAGGCAGCCACTGCTCCTGGGCGATCAGCATCTCATCCACCATCTGCCAGACCTCCGGCGGATTACAGACCGCACCGGTCAACGGATCCATCAGTGCCGCCTGCTTTAATAACTGTACATCCCCGGAGACCGCCGCCTCCATGGCCAGACGCTGCACCCACACCGACTGGCTGCATACTGCGGCGCAGCCCAGCGGCAGATCTCCCACCCGGGGAACAGAGATGCCATTCCCGTCCACATAGCAGGGCACTTCGACGATGCACTCCTGCGGCAGGTTGGTGATGGTGCCCTGATTCATCACATTGAAATGACCACGGTACATACGGCCGGTCTCCAGCGCCTCGATGATATAGGAACCGTGTTCACTGCTCCGCTTGTCGTGGTCATAATCCCTGGGGGGTTCCGCCATCAGCTTCGGAAACTCCGTCTCGAACCAGTTGCGGTTCTCCCTCGTCTCCCGCAGATACCCGCCGGTCTCCCCGTTGATCCAGCTGGACAGATCGATCCAGCGCTCGATCTCCTGCGGACGCTTGCGGTACCAGGCCACATACTCCGACAGATGGCCATTGGATTCCGTCGAGTACCGGCCGAAGCGGCGCAGCACATCGATGCGCACCTTCTCGGTCTCGCGGTAGCGCTCATGCTGCTCGAAGCCCGGCAGCACCCTGTCGATGAGCTCCTCCCCGTTATGCCTGACGGACAGATACCAGGTCTGATGGTTCAGACCCGCGCAGATGACATCCAGCTCCTTCCGGTCCTTGAAGCCCAGCACCTCCGCCAGCTGCATCTCCCCGTGGATCTCGCCGTGGCACAGTCCGATGGTCCGCACACCGCCATATTTGATGCAGGCCCAGGTGAGCATGGCCATGGGATTGGAAAAATTGAGCAACAGCGCCCCCGGCTCCGCCACCTCGCGGATATCCTTACAGAAATCCAGCAGCGCCGCGATGCCCCGCTGTGCGTACATGATGCCGCCGATGCAGAGCGTATCCCCGACACACTGATCCACCCCGTATTTCAGCGGAATGTCGATATCCGTCTCGAAAGCCTCCAGACCGCCGATCCGGACACAGTTGACGATGTAGCGCGCCCCTTCCAGCGCCTTGCGGCGGTCGGTGGTCGCCTGGATCCTGGTGGGGATCCCGTTTGCCTCCAGATCCCGCTGGCACAGCTGTGTCACCATATCCAGATTCTTCT
The DNA here is from genome assembly GCA_017443695.1 of Butyrivibrio sp. Classification (GTDB taxonomy): domain Bacteria; phylum Bacillota; class Clostridia; order Lachnospirales; family Lachnospiraceae; genus Butyrivibrio. Next base: position 17,753 of record JAFSYF010000118.1, on the reverse strand, counting down.
GGCTGATATCGGTGAAGGCCACCTCCAGCCCCCGCAGTTCCGGCACATGCATGATGTCCGAGAACAGCGTCCGTGCAAAAGTGAGGCTCCCCGCCCCGATGATCGTCAGCTTGAATGACATTTTCTCCTCCTTACATCTCCCGCCGGATATCCAGATAGGCCTCCATATGCGCCAGACCGATGTTGCTGACGGCATACACATTGGCACCGTTATCAGAGGCCTCAATGAGCATGCTGTCCGTCAGCAGCTGATCGATGACCTCCTTACATTTGGACCGGGCGCAGACCTGGAAGGAGGCCAGCTCCTCCGGATAGATCCCGCGTCCCCGCTCCTTCTGAATCGCATAGATTTTTGATAATAATACGGCATTCTCTCTTCCCATGATGATTCCTCTTTAATTAGTAGGGCAGATCCTTTTTCAGCAGTTCCTTGATCTGCTTCACCCGGCTCCGGGCGACCCAGGATACGTCTCCATTCTCATAAGTGATGCCGATGGTTCCCGCATTGTTGAAATCAAAGCGCCGGACCATGTAGAGGTTGGCGATCTCCGATTTGGAGATGCGCACGAACCGCCCGGGATTCAGCAGCTCCTCCAGCTGGGCCAGTGTCTTGTTGGTGGTGTAGACATGCTCCTGCGTCTGGAGTACGATCTTGCGGCCATCGGTATAGACGCGGATGATATCACGCTGCGACAGGAGTACGGCACTGCCCTCATCAAATCCGGGGATGACGGGATAATCATTCTCGGAAACGGTCTCGATGGCCTCAATGATGTGCACCACCTGTTCGTTCCGCTCCCTGGCCCGGATGGTCACCTTCGGATCGGGACACTGGCTGTCCAGGACCACTTTGATATCCACCATACGCTTCATGGACGCCGATCCTCCGCATCCCGCCTGCTCTGCGTCAGCTGCTCCAGCTCCTTGTTGATCTGCCGGATCTCCTTCTTCCAGCGCAGATACATGATCACCCAGATGAACAGGTAGATCAGGGTATAGACGATGAGTACCACAAGCGCATGACCGCCGGAGAAATAATTCCACCCCAGCAGCCGGTCCGTCAGGAAAAAGGCGGCTGTGATCAGCACATAGTGACTCACCGTTGCCCGCCACAGGCTCCAATGCTCAATGTCGTAGATCACCGTGCTGCCCATGCAGACGGCGCCGAACAGCCCGGAGCCGATAAACTGTGCACAGAAGGCCAGCCGGTGGGACATATAATCATCAGGAAAAACACCCATCAGGAAGATCATCAGGGAGATCAGCATCCCCAGGATCGTCCCCAACAGGGAGAGAATGATCAGTTTTGTCCGCAGTTCCTTCATGCATGCCTCACATCGAAAGTCAGAATCACAGGCTACCTCTGAAAACCGGTATCCTGTAGATTATCCTATGGAATGGGATTTTATGCAAGTTGTAACTGAATCGCGATCCAAAGAGACGAACATCAGGGCGAGCTGGTTGATCTGCATCATGAGGTTGCGGCCCCGGTACTTCAGCTTACTGGGGGAGCAGGACTACAGCGGCATCTTCTGTGCGCAGAACGACGCGGCAGGGACACCGGTCATGACCTTCTCCGCCGTCGGCGGCAACGAAAGCCTCTGGGGCGTGAGATACGAAACAGAGAACGGCCGGCACTGGTGCCGGAGGATCCGGGCGCTACAGAAGGCTTCTGAGCGCCCCGCCGGTATAATCCGGGGAATCAATGTAGCTGTGATGAAGCGCTCTGACAAAATCGTAATCCTTGGCATCGTTGAAGAAAACCAGCTCGCAGATATCGCCGATGAAGGAGGGCTGGAAAACATCGCCGCCGACCATGATCCGCTTGACGTAGCGGTTGGTGGGTACATTTTCTGTAATGGCGATGGGTTCTCCGTTGATGTAGCAGACCGCATTCTCCGTGATGGCATTGTAAGATAAGACCACATGCCACCAGCAGTCCTCCTTGAGCTGGCAAACGGCGGTGTCGTACCAGCCGTTGACCTCGCGGGAATTGCGTATACGGAAGCTGCCATGCCCCTCCCATGCCAGCGGGGAGAAGGAGGCGAATCCCGTCTCGAATTTGATATAGATGACGGAAGCCCAGGAGTGGAGTTCCCGCGGCCTGATCCAGACAGATACGGCATAGCTGTCGTTCACGATGGCATCCGGGGAGATCTCTATGACATTGTGTTCCACACTTCCACCGGGAAAAGAGATGGCGCTGTGATCACGCAGGATGCCGTCCACATAGGTGAAGTTCTGCTCCCGCGCTGTCTGTGCAATGTCCGCAGCCGTGCCTGCAGGGCCGCCGTGTCCTACAAATCCTGTCGTGTCGCCGCTGAAACGTCCGGTGATACCACCCTCTTCTGAACAGATCGCGCCCTTACCCAGCCGGAAGCGGTAAGCCTCCAGCGTGTCCTGCTTGTATTCCGCAGCAAAATCCTCGAATTTATCCGCTGGCAGAGGACCCGCGTAATAGAAGCCCTGCGCGATCTGACAGCCGCAATGGGAGATGAAATCCACCTGCTCCTTGGTCTCGATGCCCTCAGTGACAACCTGAATCTTGAGATCCCGGCACATGGCGATTATGCTGCGCAGGATATGGCGTCCCCGCGGGCTGTTGGTAGAATTCTTGAGGAACTCCTTGTCGATTTTGACGGTATCCACCTCCAGATCCTTGAGCAGATTGAGGGAGGAAAAACCGGAGCCGAAATCATCGATGGATACCATAAATCCCAGCTCCTGCAGCGCCATGGTCATGTGGATGAGCTCCTGCGCGTCCTTGATGAAAACCCCCTCGGTGATCTCGACCTCCAGTTCACCATGAGGGATGCCGTAGCGATCTGCGATCTGCATCAGCTTCATGGGGAACTCCCGGTCATAGAGATGGAGACGGGACATATTGACGGAGATGGGAGTGTTGGCGTAGGAACGCCCTCTCCAGCGGGATTTGTACCGGCAGGTTTCTTCATAGATGAACATATCCAACTGGGAGATGAAGCCGTTTTTCTCAAAGACTGGGATATAAACCCCGGGCAGCCGCAGCCCATCCAGCGGATGCTGCCATCGAGACAGCGCTTCCGCACCGACGATATCGTGGGATATCATATTGACCTTGGGCTGAAAGAACACCTTGAACTGGCCGGATGCCAGCGCATCCTCCATCTCCAGCTCGATGTTGCGGCTGATCTCGAAGGAGCGGTCCTCTGAATCGTAGACGGTATACTGGTTCTTGCCGTTGTATTTGGACTGGTACATGGCGGCGTCACAGCGGGACAGGATCTCGTCCAGACTCTGTCTGGCGTGTTGATTCAGCACGATGCCGATCGAGAGAGAGATCAGGGAGAGGATGTCCCGTCTGAAATCCAGACCGGACATACCTTCAATCAGCGCCTCTGCCCTTGCGTATACCTCATCCTGAGAGAGATGTCCGTCAAAGATCACAACAAATTCATCACCCCCGATGCGTGCGGTGAAGGAATTGCTTACGGTGCGAATATGATCGCTGACACAGACGAGGAGTCTGTCCCCCATGCTGTGTCCGTAGATATCGTTGATCCGTTTGAAATTGTCGATATCGACGAACATCGCATGGAGAAGCGTATTCTCCCCCAGCTCGGAATACCAGGTATAGAGTCTCCTTCGGTTTGGAAGCCCGGTCAGATAATCCAGATTGGCCAGTGTGTCATCTTCCGGATCCCGCTTCAATTCGTCTGTCATCGCAGCACCCACGCTTCGGGCTTGTACTGAACCATTCCGTCCGGTCCTGCTACTCCCGGTCGGCAATCGTCCAGTAGATGCCATAGCTTTCCGTGTACTGGTTATAGTGAGATGTAAAAGTCAGCGGTACATCCACACCTAAGAGCCGGAACTCCATCGTACCCGGTTCCCTGACCAGATGCTCGCCGATGGTGTCGATATAGTCCCCGGCGGACTGTGTCCCGGTGACCAGCAGCGTATCGGATGAAACGGCACGCGCAGCAGGTACAGTGACGGCAACACCGTGGGACTTAGTGGACATGTGTGTGGTCCCCAGTCTTGCGGAGAGGACAAACGGGCCATAGGTGAGCGCAATGGTATGCGGGGCATCCGGCAGTGCATGTGCCCTGGCGGACATAGGAAGCCTGACGGAGAATGACAGCTCACGCGTATGAATCGGGATGAGCAGGTATCCACGATCCCGTTCTGCTTCGCTGACTTTTCCTGTTATTGTAACAACCGGCGTCAGATTTGTCCATTCCGGAATGCGCAAACAGATCATATTGATCTGACCGTCATACCGGTCGTCCATGTGTACGGTGAACTGCATGGTGTCCGACTGCGTCAGATCGCCTTCCTGCCGCAGGGTAAAGCCGGAGGATTCCAGAGAAATCCCGGAAGCCACATAGCGGTTGATGTAGAGCCGGTCTCCCCTGCACTCATAGATCCCCTCCTGCAGCTTGGTGAAGTTCTCATAGCCCGTCCCTGTACAGCACCAGAAATTCGTATCCAGGGTGCTGAACACCTTGTGATAACCGGTGGCCATAGGCTGGAAGTACATAGTCAGACCGGTATCGTGGTTCTGGGAGGCCAGAATGGCATTGATGATGGTTTTTTCATAGTAGTCGGCATATTTCCGGTCACCGGTGGCAAGGAAGAGACGCCGGGACAGCTTCAGCATATTGTGCGTGTTGCAGGTTTCATTATTGACATGTGTCCGCTCATCGTTCAGACAGTCATCCGCGCCGAAGTGCTCATTCTCACTGTTGCCTCCTGTTACATAGGTGTGATGATCCACCACCAGTTGCCAGAAGGCCTGGGCATATTCCAGGTAACGGGTTTCGGACGGATCCGCTTCATACCGGGCGATGGCACCCAGGAATTTCGGAATGGTGGTATTGGCGTGTTTGCCGTTCAACACCCCCTCCGGATGCTCCAGTACCGCCTCAAACAGCGCCACCTCATCAAAGCGGTGGGCAGCTGTCATAAAGCGCTCCGGTTCGGGGACGGCGAGAGGACTGCCGGTCTCCGCCAGATGTCTGTTGATCACATAAAGCTGATAGAGACAGTCGTTCATGCCGCCATATTCGATGGAGAGTACCGTCTGCTGTCTGGCATCAGACCAGCTCTCTGTACGGGCGGCGATCCAGGTGCCGAGGCGGTTTGCGATGACCAGTGCATCCTCCCTGCCGGCGATTTCGTAGCAGTTGTTCAGGCCGGTGAGGATCTTATGCATGGTGTACCACGGAACCCAGGACTGGGTATACAGATCATCCATGCCCTTCTCGACATAATCGAACTGCAGATCCGGTTTCTTCAGATAATTCAGCCCGGGGAGCGTGCCCCCGAAGATATAGCCCGCATAGGGCGTGCCCTCTGTCATTTCCTGACATTCCTTCAGCGCGGTGAGGATCTCCTCCAGGCGCTCCCGGACAGCGGTTCTCCTCGCCTCATCCAGGCCCGGATTGACCTGTGCCTGGGCGAGTGCGGTCAGATAGTGGCCCAGTGTATGGCCGCCGATCAGACCATCCTCCCATCCGCCGCCGTATCGGGTCTTCCCCCGCATGAAGGTCACGCGCTCCGCGGCATTCATCCCGGTGATGCAGCCCGCTGTCTCCCGGAAGCCAGCCAGGAGCCGGTCCGCATCCAGCTGCAGCATGTTGTCTACGGTGCGTTCCATGGCCTCTCTGTAGTAGGCATCTGTTATCGTTACATCTCTTAAACTAACCATTGTTTTCGTTTCCCCTGTCTCCCGGTTCATTCGTATACCGGTATCTGTTGTTTGTGTACAGCAGATCAGCAGTGACAAACCTGCCATGATCAGCAGACATACGACATTATCCCTTAACTGCACCGATCATTACGCCTTTCTCAAAGTATTTCTGGACAAAAGGATAGACGCACAGGATCGGCACCGTAGAAACGATCAGTACGGCATATTTGACCTGATCCGCGCTGGATTGGCCGTAGCCTCCCTGCACGCCGCCGTTCCCGCTGGCATAGGCCTGATTCAGCAGCAGGATCTGGCGCAGCACGATCTGTAACGGCACATTGTCCTCCTTGCTGTTATAGATCAGTGCGTTGAAATAGTCATTCCAGTGGAAAACCGCATAGTAGAGGGTCAGAACACTGATCACCGCCTTGGAGAGCGGCAGCACCACCTGGAAGAAATATGTAAAGTGGGAACAGCCGTCCAGAATCGCAGCCTCGTAGAGGTCCTCCGGAATGGAGTTGGCAATAAAGGTCCGAGCGATGATGAGGTTGTAGGTATTAATCGCAACGAAGAGGATCAGAATCCATTTCGTCGAGACGAGCCCCAGAGAGCTGACGGTCATGTAGGTAGGGACAAGACCCCCGTTGAAAAACATGGTGAAGACGAAATACAGCATCACGATGTTCCGCTGTTTGAAATCCTTCCTGGAAAGCGCATAGGCCGCCGGCATGGTGATGGCCATATTCAGCAGCGTGCCGGCCACAACATAGAGAATGGTGTTGCGATAGCCGATCCAGATCCGCTTATCCTGCAGGATCTGTTCATAACCGTAGAACCGGATGTCCTTCGGATAGAATACGACTGCGCCCTGATTGACGAGATTGGAATTGCTGATGGAGGCGATCACCACGAAATACAGCGGATAAGCGATCATGATGACCACGGCAATGCTGATGATCACCACTGCTGCCCCGAAGACTCTGTCCGGCCACTTGGAGAATGTTCTGTTCTGTGTCATCTTCCCGCCTCCTTACATCAGTCCGCTGCCGGTGGTCCTGTTGGAAATCCAGTTCGTAAAGACCAGACAGATGAAATTGATGAGCGTGTTAAACAGTCCCACAGCGGTGCCGAAGGAGAACTGTGAGCTTTTGACACCCACATCATAGACATAGGTAGAGATCACCTGGGATACGCCCAGATTCGTCGAGTTCTGCATCAGGAAGATCTTGTCAAAGCCGACGTTGAGGATGCCACCCATATTCAGAATGAAAAGGATCATGATGGTGGGCACCAGCGCAGGGAGATCGATATGGATCATGGTCTGCCACCGGTTGGCACCATCCACCCGGCATGCGTCGTAGAGCTGTGTATCGACGGAGGACAGCGCTGCCAGGAAAATGATGGAATTCCACCCCATCGACTGCCAGACGCCGGTCAGTACATACAGCGGGAGGAAGGTTTTCGCACTGCCGATGATGTTGACAGAGGCATCCACGATGTGGAGCATCTTCAGGAAATTGGCGATGACACCGCTGCCGTTGGCGAAGAGGATGTTGATCATCGAGACCAGTACGACCACTGAGATGAAATACGGCACATAGACGATGGTCTGCACGAATTTCTTCCAGCGCGGATTGCGGAGCTGATTGATGACCAGTGCCAGGATGATCGGTGCGGGGAAACCGACGATGATCCCTGTCACGGCGATCACGAAAGTATTCCGCAGCGTCGGCCAGAACATGGCACTCTCAAAGTACTGTTTGAAGTATTTGAGACCGACCCAGTCCCCGCCCAGGAATCCTTTGGCGAAATTATACTCCCGGAAGGCGAGCTGTACCCCGTACATCGGTACATAACAGAAGATCAGAATGTAGAGCATGGCAGGCAGCAGCATGACCCAGAGCTGCCATGTATGTGCGACATACCGCTTCAGTCGCTGTCTCGGCGTCAATATCGTCGGAGATCCGTTCGTTTCTTTTTTTTCCATGGGAACCTCCCCTGCATCATTCTGCACAGATGCTGTACATTTCATGGATGGGACACGGCAGGATGATATCACCCTGCCGCATTCCGCGTACCATTGGATTACTGATTGCGATAGCTGTCAAATGCTTTCTGGCGGATCTCAAGCAGTCTGGGCAGACCGGCTGCATTGACTGCCGCGACATACTCATCCCATGTCGCATCCACATCTGCGTCACCTACCAGCCACAGTCCCCACTGGTTATCGGTCACATTATTGACATTGGCCTGAGCCACAGCCATCTCGTTCTGCTCGGCTTCGGTGTATTTCATGAACATCTGCGGGTAGTAATCGCTGTCCCCTACCTTCGCCAGCGTCGTGTTGTAGGCCTCACGCTCCCGGAGCGCATTGTCCATATCCGGTGTCATCTGGATCTGCGTTGCACGGCGGATGTACATCGGTCCGTTGTCAGCCAGTGCGTGTGTCCACTTCCAGGTCCCGGGATCGACAGCCGGATCCTGCGGATCATTCACCTTGTAGGAGTTCTCTCCCACCTCAGAGACATTGCCGTCCGTGATGCCGCCGAACAGGACCTGGACAGAGGCCGCCTGACCATAGAACTGATCCAGGAACTTCATTGCGGCTTCCTTGTTGGAGCATTTTGCGCTCATGCAGACCCGGTTGGTGCTCATATTCAGTCCGGAATAATCATAGGTCCAGCGGGGATCATAGCTCTCGCCGTCGAGATCATATGCCAGCGGCTCCAGTGCCACATACTGGCTGGCCAGATTGTTGCCGAATTTGTCGGTCTCCTCCCAGCCATATACAACACCCACCAGGGCTTCGCCGGCCTCATTGCCGCGGGAGAGGGACTGGAACATGGAGTAATCGTTCGTGATCGCGTTCTCGTTGATGAGTCCTTCGGAATAAAGCTTTGCCAGATATTTCATCAGCTTCTTGTAGCGCTCGTCGACGGCGTAGTTCTTGATCTGTCCGTCCTCTGCGAAATAGGCGTCAGTGCCCCAGTTTGTCAGCTGGATGCCGAGACTCCCGATCATATTGGAGAGGGAGTAGGCGCTGCCGAACCAACCGTTGAAGTCCAACGGTACCTCATCGGCCTGTCCGTTTCCGTTGGGATCTTCATTCTTGAATGCGAGAAGGACCTGTTCAAACTCGGAGAAGGTGGTGGGCTTGGACAGACCCAGCTTATCCAGCCAGGTCTGGTTGATGAACATGACGCCGTTGGTGCCCGGCCATTTTCCCTGGAACTTCGGCAGCCCGAAGAGCTTGCCCTCCAGCGTTTTGGCCAGTACCAGCGTATCCGGTTCTTCGTCAAACATGGCCTGAATGTTGGGGGTCTTATCCGCACTGATGTAAGGTGTCAGATCCTCAAAGAGACCGTTGTAGGTGATATAGTCTGCATCTGTCGTTGCGTTGAACAGCAGATCCGGGATATCACCGGAAGCAAACCGGGTCGGCTTCGTCTGATCCCAGTCCGACCAGATCTCCTCCCATTCGATCTCGACCCCTGCGTTATCGGCAAATTCCTGAATGAATTTCATGTTGTTGATGTCATCCGTTAAGGGGTGCGCAATGAACAGGGCCTTCAGCTTGACCTTACTGTCGGAGGATGATGCGGATGATGATGCTGTGCCGCTGCCTGTCGCAGTGGACGGGCTTTCCGCGGAAGAGCCGCAGCCGGCCAGCAATCCGGTTACCATCGCCGCAGATAAAAGAACCGACAGAATCTTTTTCTTCATAGAACAGTACCTCCCTTTCTCTCCCATCGGAGAACCCATGTGGCTGCTGTTTTGTGCAACCTGTTGAAATATAGGGTAACATCTGTCGGTTTTTAGTGGAATATCACATAGATGGCTTCGGTGTTATTATGACTGATCTTTCTTTTATACACTGAAAAATGGCGAAAATAGCGGGTTCCCCGCTTGAAAAGGTGGATAAAATGCACTATGATGGGTGTGCGGAGAGAGGTTCTTGTGTCTATATGTAAGGTTTGGTGTTATTTTTTCCGGAGGAAAGCGATGCGTGATCAGATGATGGTTCTTCCCTTCGGGCAGGTCTATCGCCATCTGCGCACAGGGAAATTCAAAGCGTTGGACGCCCATTGGAAGCATGAGCGGTTTCCGCTCACCGTGGATTATGAGCTGATCGTGATGACCGAGGGCGTGCTGTACCTCTCCTATATGGGAGAGCGCTACACCGTGCGGAAGGGAGAATACCTGCTGCTGCCGCCGAGCGAGAGCATGCGTGAGGGCTTCAAGGAATCCTACTGCGCATTTTACTGGCTGCATTTTACCACACCGGTTTCGGGACTGCCGCCGGTTGTCACGCTGCCGGATGCGCCCGGCTGGATGACCAGGGAGGATTGTGTACTCCTCCCCCCCTCCGGCGTCCTGCCGCGCATCGAAAAGCTGGTCGTACAGATGAAGCAGCTGCAGGATACGGTTCGTAACGGCTACCCGCGGGCAAGCCTCGATGCCATGACAACGAGCATCGTTCTGGAGCTGTACGGGCAGCTCTCCACAGGCGCCCCTGCGGAGGTGGAGCCCGCCGAGCGCAAGCAGATCTATATGGATATCATTGACTATATCAACCGAAATCTCACAAACAATATCAAGATCTCAGAGATTGCCGATGTTTTCGGTTACAACCCCAAGTATCTCTCCCATCTCTTCGCGGAGATCCGAGGCATTCCGCTCAAGCAGTTCATTATGAACCAGAAAATCGATGCGGCGAATTTCATGCTTGCGGACAATGACCGCACGGTCACAGAGATCGCGGAACGTCTGGGTTTTTCAGATGTCCATAACTTTGCCCGTACCTACAAGAAGCATACCGGGCTGACCCCCAGTGAGTACCGCGATGCCTACGCGAAGAGAATGCTGTATCATGTGTGAGGCAAGGCATCAGCCCGGCAGCTTGAATTTGCGGTTTTTGGAATCAAGGGTCATGCCGGAATCCCGTTCGATGATGAGAAGGTCACGGCATTAATGGCAGGTTTGACGGCATTGATGGCAGTCAACAGACGTTCATAAACAGGATCTCCGCCGTCACATCGCCGCTGTCCGGGGAACCATCTGCCCCGCTCCTTCTGAATCGCATAGATCTTGGACAGTAATACGGCATTCTCTCTTCCCATAATAACTCCTCCCGTAACGGATCAGAATCGTTACTCTTATCTGTTTTCTTCATCATAAATATCTACGATTATCCTATGGAATGACCGTTTTGGCAAGAAGGCAGGCAGACCATTACCACTTAAACATCAAAAAAGACCGAATAAGCAGAAATGCATACATTCCCTCTTCATACATAGTACAATAAATCACATTTTTTTGAAAAAAGGAGGATACAATACAATGGAACGAAACAGGAAGAGCGCGGATATCGCGGCAAAGGTTGCCAACTTTCTGCGTATACTGACGATGGTGGGCACGATTCTCTGCGTTGTGGGCGCGGTGGCCTCGTTTGCCATGAGCGGGCTGATCGCACAGTACTACGCGGACGCTGACAATCTGGCACAGGCACAGAGCTCCATCACAGCCAACATGGGCGTCTTCTCCATCATTGATTTCCAGGCGATGGCAGAAGCGGGCAAATACGGCATGCTCTTCGGCATCCAGCTGCTGTGCGCGGGCGTTGTCGCTGCGGCTTACTGGTTCCTGTTCGCCACCCTGCGCAGGGTCATGACCAACATCCGGGATACGGGCCGCGCTTTCTCCGGGGTGGATGCGGCTGTCTTCAAGCGCAACTTCATCATCATCACGGTCATGCTGTTCCTGTTCAATGGCTTTACGGCAGCGGCCATCGCAGGCATCCTGCTGTGCGGGGTTTATAATACTTCCATCGCTGCCCTCTCCATCATAGACAAGAACAAAAAGTCATAACGGAACGGCTCAGAACCTGTTCTGAGCCGTCCTGCTTCTCAATAAAACCGCTGAATGCTGCTGATGTCGGTGATCCCGTACTCAGCAGCAATTTCAGCGAGCTCCGCATCATCCCGGACCATGGCGATCTCGGAGAAGCTGTCCGCATGGACGCTCCGGAAACCGAAGACCTTCTCACCGGTGCAGATGCTGCACCGCACAGCAGGGATCTCCTGCTCCCTGTCCCAGATCCGCAGATTCGTGGTTTTGGTTTTCTTTCTGCCAAACATCATCCTTCCTCTCAGCCGGACGCACCCTTCACCAGCTCGCGCATCCCCTCCCAGTCCATCTGGAAGAGCAGACCCTCGACAGCGGCGAAGAACTCTTCATCCTTCTTCGGCAGCCGGTTATGCGCCACATATTTCTCATAGCAGCGCTTCTCATTGCCGAACAGCATGCGCCCCACACCCATCTTATCTTTCTTCACCTGCAGCACCTGCTCTGCCGTGGACCTGCGCATGACGACCATATTTTCGGGCAGCACACAACCGCGTTTCTCCAGCTGTGCATCAATGACGGTACCCATGCAGGCATCGTTGTCAATACCCTGGAGCCCACGGATATCGGAGGCCGGCCATGTACCATTACTGTTCAGCCGCCAGCTCGAACCGGATGATGTTCCGGTTATAGCCGGTGGTGGTCAGGTGCGTCTTATCCCAGTGTACCTCCATCAGGTTGCTGAGAACGAAGCTGCTGAGGCCGCTTACCTGCTGGTCCACATCCGTGATGTCGAAGATCATGCCAGAATCCCGTTCGATGATGAGCAGGCTGTTTGCGCTGAAGAACAGGGAGATCTCCGCCAGGAGTGATGTCCGCCCGGTGCCGTTCTTCTCCAGGACGGTCAGACCGATCTCCTCGGTAAAAACAGCTGCCCGCAGCACCACGCGGGATGGGAGGTTCCGCAGCTGCAGCTCCTGCTGCACGCGTTCGGACAGCGTACCGCAGCGTTCCCTCGTCAGATGCTCATCCAGCACGATGATCTCGGTATCGGAGGGAGCCAGCAGATGGGGGAAACGGCTCCTGCCGTACCGGAGGAGGATCCAGAGCGCGGAGATCAACAGTGCCGCCAGAGGGGCGAGGGTGAAGGCGGCCCACATGCCGTCCTGCCCTGCGAGCCCGGCGCCGGCCAGGGGCAGCAAGGAATAGAGGATCCCATCCTTGAGGACAGTGATGGCGGTGGCCAGCGCCACACGATCAATCAGGAGATAATAGGAGGTCAGGATGGAGACGATGCTGCAGAAAACCAGCCCCAGGGAGACGATACGGATGGCGACGATACTGGGCAACAGCGCAGCGCCCCCCGTAATGCCGAACAGTGCGCAGAACGGCCTTGCCAGGATGAATATGATCACGCCGGCGATGATGCTGTCACACAGCAGCATCATATAGAAGACCGACATGGTGAGGGTGCCGGACAGCAGCAGGGAGCGGAATCTGTTCTCACAGAAGCCCGGGGATCTGAAATGGGCAGCCATGCGATTCCTGATCAATTCTGCAGGAGTTCCAATATGCCGTCATAATCGTATACGTCCGACTTCATCCGAATATCCTCCAGCTTCGCGCGGTCCTCCTCCGGCAGGCTGTAATCCGAGAGCTCACCGAGGATATCCTCAATGTCCTCACAGCTCATATCCTCCGCCGCAGTCAACAGACGTTCATAAACACTCTTTAAGAGCGCCTCATCCGCAAGGGGTCGGTCGTCCTCCGCTTCCGCCGAGGCCGGCTCTTCAAAGACAGGGGCGATCTTTTCATCCAGCAGATGGTATTTCTGCATCAATGACGCATGATGCGCCCGGATGTAATCAATCCGCTCCTCCTTGCCGGCATTCTCCAGAAGCTGCGCCTCATCCGCGATCTCATTGGCGCCGATCAGCCTTGCGGAGCTCTTCAGTGCATGCACCTTGATCGTATAATTGTGCCAGTCCTCCGTCGAATAGTAACCCTCGATCTCGTCGGATTTGGCCGGGACAGAGTCATGGAAGATCTTCAGTACCGTCCGGAAGGCATCCTCCGAACCGCTGTTTGTGAGCGCCGCATCCGGGTCGATACAGTCAATCTGCCGGTACCACGGGATCTCCGCCGTCACATCGCCGCTGTCCGGGGAACCATCTGCCCCGGTCTCCTCCGTCTCCGCTGTCTCCAGGAGCTCCTCTGAACCCATGTCCTCTGCGTCCTGGCTGCCGTTCTCCGCATCCAGGGCCTCGCTTCCGGTCTCCTCCTCGTTGTCGTCGCCGAAATAGGAACCGATGTTGTATTTCTTATTGCTCTTGATGAGATACAGGATACCGAAGGAGCCGGATCCGACGTTGGAGGAGATGGCGGCGGAGGCCTGCTTGAACACGATGTGTTCAAAGTATGCCCGCTTGCTGAGCTGCTCCTTGATCATCTCCAGGGCCTCACTAGGCACGTCCGCATAGGTGATAAACGCAACATCCGCGTCCGGTACGACATCGATGGGAATGGCCTTGTTGATATAGTTCTTATAGGCTCTCTTCGTGGATCCGAGCCAGAGGGCGCCGATGCCGTACTTGTCCTCCTTGAAGCTGATGCACGGATGGATGTTCAGGGCATTCGTAATGGCGTTGACCTTGCGGCTGACCAGCCCATGCTTCACCATGAAATCGGTGCTGTCGACGACAAAGCTGCACTTAAGCCGTTTTTTGACATCATTCAGCTCCGACACGATCTCATCAACCGACAGGCCCAGCTGCGTCAGCTTATGGGCGATCAGGACCAGGAGGCCTGTTGCGCTTGACACGCACCCGGAATTGACGATGGTGACATTTTCAAAGGATTTGGCTGCTTCGGATGCGTGGACGAAATCCTTGCTCATACTTGTGGAAATCGCGATGTGGATCAGATGATGCGCCCGCTTTAAGTTGCTTGCGAAGAATTCTTCGTAGGCGGTCTCATCCGGCACATCCGACATGGCATAATGTCCATCCTTCATATAACGGATCAATTCCGAGGCTTCGATCTGCATACTGTCCTTGAAGATGCTCTCCTCGGTCTTGACCAATAACGGCAGGACCGCGATATTCAGCTTCCGGGTGATCTGCTCCGGCAGATCGCACATGGTGGTGGAGGTAATGATGATCGGTGTCTTACCGATGTAAGACGCGGAGGCATTGATATCCTCCTGCATACCCACCATGCTGTTGTTCATGATGAGCTTCTCCGAAGGGATGTATTTCATGAGCGTTTCTTCGAGCACCGCACCCGATACCGGCTTCACCACATAACCGTCAAACCCGGATCTGTTATACAGCTCCCGGTTCTCGCTCCCTGCATTCGCCGTCAGGACCACCACCGGGGTCGTCCGGTTCAGACCGCCCGACTGCGTCCGGATCAGCTCCAGACACTCTATGCCATCCATCTCCGGCATCAGATGATCCATCAGGATCACGTCGTAATGGTGCTTGGAGGATAAGACCAGCGCCTCCTTGCCGCTGAGTGCCTGATCGATGAGCATGCCGGTCTCTGCGATGAGCTTGCTCTCCACCGCCAGGTTCATCTCATTGTCGTCAACGATCAGGATGGCCGCCTCCGGTGCGGTGAAGCTCGCCTCATAGGCACTGACCCGGGTCGTATGCTGGCTGTGGATGTTCAGCTCGCCGATGGCCTCAGGATTGGAGATGCCCTGTTTGACGATCACGGTAAAGGTGGAACCCTCCCCGTATATGCTGTTGACCGTCACGGTGCCCCCCATGAGCTCGACGATCTGTTTGACGATCGAGAGTCCGAGGCCAGTGCCCTCGATGTAGCGGTTCTTCTCCTGGTCCACCCGCTTGAAGGCATCGAACAGATACGGCAGGGCATCCTTCTTGATCCCCATGCCCGTATCCGAGACCGAGATGCGGAGGATGACATACCCCTCTCCGATCTCGTCGTTATCAATACGCAGCCCCACGGTGCCCTGCTGCGTGTATTTGACCGCATTGTTCAGCAGGTTGACGATCACCTGCTTAATCCTGACTTCATCGCCGTAGAGTACGGAGGGAACCTCCGGGTCTATGCTCACATCCATCTTCAGGCCCTTTTCATTGGCCTTCAGCCAGATCATATTCACGATCTCGGAGAGCATGTCGCCCACATTGTAATCCACAGGCACGATGTCCATACTCCCGGCCTCCATCTTGGAGAAATCCAGGATGTCGTTGATCAATGCGAGCAGCATCTTGCCTGCGCCCTGAATCCCCGTGGCCTGGCCGACGATCTCCTCGGTGGCCTCCATATCCCGGAGGATCAGCTCGTTGAGGCCGAGGATGGAGTTGATGGGAGTCCGGATCTCATGGCTCATGCTGGAGAAGAATCTGTTCTGCGCCCTGGTAAGCTCCTCGGCGCGCTCCGCCTCCTTCTTGGCCTTCCTGCTCTCTTCTTCGAAGAGCTTCCTCTGAACCCAGGTCATCACGAAGCCGATGGTGCCGATCAGGATGATCGAAATGGCGCTGTCCACAAAGGACATGGACCGGACATGCAGCGGGACGGTTTCCGGGTGCAGGAACTCCATCCAATAGCAGGCAACGGTGATGGCGGCAAGGGCGATGAAGATCACCACACGGAGCTTGCCGGTCAGCAGCAGCCCGGCATACATATAGGCGAAAATCACCCACAGGATGCCGCCGCCTGTGGAGCCTCCGCCGGAGAAAAACAGGGCCGGGATGATGACGAACACCAGGCCGAGCACGATCAGCTTGACGGCAACCTCCAGCTTGTTGTGATACAGACAGATGATGGTGATAATCGGGATCGTGATCAGCGTGGCCACGAGAGCAGCGATCTCCGCCGTGTTCTCGTAGATCAGGAGATCCCCGATCAGCGCCAGCGGTATCACCAGCTCGGCCACAAGGGTCAGACACAGGAACAGGCGCTCCTTGAGATCTCTCTCGGGATCCAGAATGGCATTTTTGTAGTCGTGATATAGTTTTCTGATACTCATCTCCGGTTCCCCTCGCTGCTTGTCTGGCTACCATGGAGTGCTCTCAGCATGACTCTTTCAAAATCCGCTGTATTGATGGGCTTGGCGATGAATCCGTCAAAGCCTTCCCTGATGAACATCTCTCTGGCGCCGGATACCACATTGGCCGTAAGGGCCACAATGACCACACTCCTGCCCATATCATCCGCAACGCCCCGGATCTGCTTCATCGCTTCCACACCGTCCATCTCCGGCATCATGTGATCCATGAATATCACTTCATAATCATTTTCGCGGAACTTGGTGATGGCCTCACGACCGCTTCCCGCGGTATCGATCACCATGCCGTAATCCTTGAAGATGCCTGACGCAACGACCAGATTCATGGGTTCGTCATCCACGATCAGCGCACGGACGTTGTCAAAAACCGGCTTGGACGAATAGTCCTGATCCAGATTCAGCTCCCCGGCATTCAGGCCCTCATTCAGCACCTTGATGACGGGATATGCGTACAGCGGCTTCGGCATGACCAGAACGCGGCTGCCGGGATTCGCCTTGAAGCCCGGGTTTGCGGATACGACGACCACAATCCCCTCCTGGCATGTCGCATCGAAATATCCCCTGTTGTCCTCGTATTCCTCCTGCCCCATGAAGATGTAGCTGATCTCTGTTTTTTCTTTAATGCGCTCCACATCATAGACGGTTTCCGCGGAGAACAGCTGCTCCCGGACGCCGTCTGCCAGATGGACCGCCATCTGCCGGTAGAAATCGCGGAGCTGGGGCACCTTGTATTTGTCCGAACGGACATGGAACAGCAGCGCACCGGGCAATGTCTTGGACAGCACCAGACAGGGCGTCGGATCTACCACCTTCTGCGGCAGCGTGATCCGGATCGTTGTTCCGGTACCCTTCTCACTTTCTATTTTGACAAAGCCGCCCATGCTATGGGCGAATCCGTAGACGATGTATAAGCCGAGGCCGATGCCTCCCGAGCTCCGGTTGCGCTTCTTGTTGACCTGGAACAGGCCGTCGGCAACGGATGCCAGGGCCTTCCTGTCCATGCCGATGCCGGTATCCGTCATCTCTATACACAGGTTCATCCCGGGGTCGACCTTCTCCGTATACATTCTGACATAGATGCCGCCGCGCTTGGTGAACTTCACCGCATTTTCCAGCAGGTGCCGGAAGATCTTATGGAGTTTCTTGATATCCCCGTTCATCTTGGCCGGGACATTCGGATCCAGATCCACAATG
>JAFSYF010000117.1 GCA_017443695.1 Butyrivibrio sp. | reverse complement strand
CTGTATCAGACACAGGCGGCAATCAGTCTCATCAAACGGATTTTCCAGGATTCTCTGGCGACGGAGCTCAATCTGAAGCGGGTTTCTGCGCCGCTGTTTGTGGATCCCAAATCGGGCCTCAATGACAACCTGAATGGCGTGGAGCGCCCGGTTGGCTTTGATATTCCCGGCGCGGGCAGGGAGGGAGAGGTTGTCCATTCGCTGGCAAAGTGGAAGCGGATGGCACTGTATCGGTACGACATCCATCCCGGCAAAGGTATCTATGCAGATATGAACGCTATCCGCAGGGATGAGGAACTGGACAATCTGCACTCCATCTATGTTGATCAGTGGGACTGGGAGAAGGTCATTACCGAGGAGACGAGGAATGAGCATCTGCTGCATCAGACGGTGCGCAGTATTGTCGGCAGCATCTGCGATACGCAGCTGACCGTTCGCGGCAAGTATCCGCAGCTTCTCAGCACGCCGCTCCTCAGCCGTGATGTGGCGTTTATTACCGCACAGGAGCTGGAGGATAAATGGCCGGATCTGACACCGAAGGAGCGCGAGAACCGTTTTGCCCGGGAGAACGGCACGATCTTCATTCAGGGCATTGGCGGCAAGCTGCGTTCCGGCAAGCCGCATGATGGCCGGGCACCGGACTATGATGACTGGGATCTGAACGGTGATATCCTGTTCTGGTATCCGGTGCTTGACTGTGCACTGGAGATTTCGTCCATGGGCATTCGTGTATCGCCTGAATCCCTGGACCGTCAGCTGACGCTGGCCGGCTGTGATGACAGGCGCGAACTGCCTTTCCACAAGATGCTCCTGGCCGACAAGCTGCCGCTGACCATGGGCGGTGGAATCGGACAGTCCAGACTGTGCATGCTCCTGCTCGGCAAGGCACACATCGGCGAGGTTCAGTCATCCATCTGGGATGATGCGACGGTAAAGGCATTTGAGGAAGCAGATATTACACTCCTGTAATGAACAAAGGATCTGTCCGGATGGACAGATCCTTTTCAGCTTATCAGGCAAAATCAAAACTCGGTTGCGGTGATGGTGATGCCTACCATGCCGGGGACCGGAATGGAGAAGGCACCGTTTTTCTGAATGTAAAGCTGACCGGAATCGGACCTAAACTGCGTGGCGCCATGGACGTCCTCACGCTGGAGGAACAGATCTATGGGGCGCGAGCTGCGGTTGATGCAGGTGATCATGCAGGCCGGTGATGCGGATTTGTTAAAGGCATCCAGTCCGTTTTCGTTGTAGCGGATGACACAGAGCACGTCCTCGCAGGGGGCGAAGTAGTGGTGGAATCCGGTTCTGAGAACCTGACTCTCTTTCCGCATCTGGATAAGGTTCTTATAGTACGCAAGAAGGTACTGATCCTCTTTTCCCCACGGGTAGGTCCGGCGGCAGTATGGATCTGCAGCACCGTCAAGACCGGCCTCGTCCGCGTAATAGATGCAGGGAATGCCGGGGATGCTCATGATGAAGCGGACCATGAGATGCTCTCTCAGAATGCCGAGCATGCGCTCTTCCTGGGTGAGCTTCAGATTCTCACGTTCGGTTCTTGGCAGGTCATTGCCGTCCCTGCCGGCCAGTACATTGATGATTCTCGGCCGGTCATGGCTGCCGGAGAGGTTCATGAGCGAATAGAGGAACGGGTTCGGGTAGTTCTGTGCGAGACAGGAAAGATCATGCGCGACAGAGGTGGCACCCTGGATGCCGAGGAGGAAGCGGATCAGCGCATCCCGGATCGGGTAGTTCATGACGCTGTCAAGCGTATCGCCGGTCACGTAGGAACGCATTTCGCTGTATGCTACCTTGTGGCTTGCGTCCTCCCACACCTCGCCCATGATCACAGCATCCTGCTTTGTCTTCTTGACCTCCGTGCGGAGCTCGCGCAGGAAGGGCATGGGCAGCTCATCTGCCACATCCAGGCGCCAGCCGGATGCACCGGCATTGAGCCAGTGACGGACGACAGAATCTTTGCCGTTCAGGATATACCGGCGGTAATCCTCGTCCATTTCGGATACATTGGGCAGGGTTTTGAATCCCCACCAGCAGTCATAATCGTTTGGCCAGTTGTAGAAGGTAAACCACTTGCGATAGGGGGAATCAGGATCGCGGGTCGCGCCCACATTCTCACCATGTGTTCCGCGGCGGTTGAAATAGATACTGTCATCGCCAACGTGAGAGAAGACACCGTCAAGGATGATGCGGATGCCACGTTTCATGGCGTCTGCGCACAGCTTTTTGAACGCAGCCTCGTCGCCGAACATGGGATCTATATGCATATAATCGGAGGTATCATATTTATGATTGCTCCGGGCATGGAAAATGGGATTCAGATACAGGACGGTAACACCCAGATCCTGCAGATACGGGAGTTTTTGCCGGATACCCTCAAGATTTCCGCCAAAGAAGTCATTTGCCAGATTGTCGGAATTTTCGCCGATCTGCAGGTACGGCATTTCGTACCAGTCTTTGTGGATGAGCACATCCTGGCCTTCCTTGGCCCTGAGCAGATCATCCGTATCCTTTCCGTGGAAGAAACGGTCCGTCATGATCTGGTACATGATGCCCTCGCGCATCCATTCCGGTGTTGTAAAATCGACACTGTAGACGGAAATCTGGAAGCCTTCTTCGCTTCCGAGGACACCGGTTCCACATCCGGTTCCGTCTGCCGGGGCACCATATACGGTGCGGGAATGGTCCTCATCAAACATTTCAAAACGGTACCAGACGAGTCCGGGCGTCTGCGGCATGGAAATAACGGCCTCATAGACCTGATGTCCATTCCGGGTGCCAAGGGATCGCATGGGATACCGGTGTTCTTTTCCGTCCCATAGACGCAGATCAATGCGGTTTGGGATGTG
>JAFSYF010000116.1 GCA_017443695.1 Butyrivibrio sp. | reverse complement strand
CATGAGAGCGATAGACGGGGCTCGAACCCGCGGTCTCCACCTTGGCAAGGTGGCGCTTTACCAACTAAGCTACTATCGCGCAACAACATATGTATTATATGATGGGGTATGGGATCTGTCAACTACTTTTTTCAAATTTTTTTCTCAATACCCCCTCACCCGGAAGGCTCTCTCATCGGGGTCCAGGGGTATGCGCTGCTCCTTCCAGTCCTCGATCAGGATCCATGAGCCCTGCTCCAGGATCGGGATCAGCCGGTAGATCTGCTCCTCTTCCCCCTGCAGCTCCATCGTCACGGTTCCCTCCGGATCATTCCTCACCCATCCCGTCAGTCCCAACATACCTGCAGCATGGGACGCGCGATACCTGAAACCCACGCCCTGCACTCTCCCCGAGACGACAATCCTCTTTCTGACCACTTCAGCGCTCATGCTCCCATTATAACATATCCCGGCCCAATCACATCGCATTGACTTTTCGCCGGCGATGCCGCACAATGAGGAAGGCGCCATTTTGCAACGCGCGGCCGCCACACCTCAATATCGCAACAGGAAAGAATATCGCTCATTAAATATTCAAGGTAACTATTCAGAACTGGTTCTGAACAGTTACTATTCGAGGGGGTACAGAATGCAGAGGAACAAACTACTGACCATACTGACAACAGGTGCGCTGACGCTGGGTCTGCTGTGCGGCTGCGGCATGGGTTCCAAGGCTGAGACGAACACGCACGCCGGCGAACTGACCATTGATGACAACAAGCTGGCATCGGCAGCCGCTACAGACACCTCCGCACAGACAACTGCAGACGATCACGCGGATCAGACAGCGGAGGAGACGGCATCAGCCGGAACCACTGCCACAGCAAACACCAACACCGAAGATACCGTTACGGAGAACGCTGATACAGCAAACACCGCCTCAACAGACACCACTGCAGCAAGCGCCGACGCAGCGAACACCTCCACAAACACCCCTGCGGCGCCCGCTCCCACGCAGCCCGATGATCCGGTCATGGACATGATCATCGCAGATATGGATCAACAGGATGTACGGCTGGGTGATCTGATCGCCGCCAACAAGGTCACCATGCTCAACTTCTGGGGCACCTTCTGCGGCCCCTGCATCATGGAGATGCCGGATCTGGCCGAACTGGAGCAGACCTACCGGGACCAGGGCTTCGAGATCCTGGGACTCACCATTGACATCCTCGATTACAACGGGTCTTACGACGCGGGTGCGATCGCCGATGCACACGACATCGCGGACGATACGGGCGTCACCTATCCGCTGTTGGTCGCAACGGAAGAACTGATGGACTATGCCGGGATCGAAGCGGTTCCGACCTCCTATCTGGTGGATGCGCAGGGCCATGTACTGCTGGGCCCCGTGGTCGGCGTCCAGAACAAAGCTGACTGGGACGAGTACATCCGGCAATTTCTGGCGCAGGCGGAATAATTCACCACCCGCCCCATACCCCGTGAAGCCCATATTCGCGACATCGTGGCCGTGACCCGCAACAACTGCTGATCAGGGGATACCGCCCTCAGTCCCGCCAGGGCATCTGCGGTGTCTTCAGCTGATACCTGTCCTTCAGCTCCGCGCTGTGCACCGGATGGACCTTCAACTGCCTCGACGTGATGCCGTGCTTATACAGGGTACGGGCGATGCGGTCCCCCATCCACTTCTCCTCATAGATATCCGTCAACTCCAGCGTCACAGACTTCTTACCCGCCTGATCCGCCTCAACGAACTGCTCGATATGATGATTCTCCAGCGCGATCCACCCCTCCGGATTCTCCTCTCCCAGGAAAGAACGCCCCTCCACGCTCCAGATCATGGCGATGCCGATATACAGCGCCAGCGGCGTGATGGTAATCGCACGCGGATATCTCCTGAGCAGGAACGCGATGGCGTTCGTCACAGCCAGGATATAGAAAACAGCCGGCGCCAGCAGCACATCCATCCGCTGGACATACATGGCGTTGGATGCCGCGCAGAGCAGGACGATCCAGATCATGGACAGAGGCACGAAGATCGCACAGCCCGCCATGACGCGGATATAAACGGTGGATACGCCATTGTCCTCCTTTCCATTCTTCTTCCGGTCACGATACCAGACGAACGAGGCACCCCCGATGAGCAGCACGCTGATCAGCACAAACAGCTTCTTCACATGCCAGAGGCGTCTCGCCAGCACAGACAGGGTCAGGCCCAGGGCAAAGGACTGATCGATGTTCTCCGAGCGCATCCCCCTGGATTCCAGCAGCATGGACAACCCAAACATCAGCAGGATCAGCGCATAAGGAATGAGTCCCTCTCTCTTCTTCTGGAAGAACAGACGGTAGGCAATGTGGATCGCCGCATAGATGGCCAGCAGGTATCCGGAGAAGAGATGGGAGAACACCGCGAGGTAGACCAGCAGATAGATGCCGGCCCTCAGGAGGGGCGAGCCGGATAGCAGCCGGTTCCCATCCCTCTCACACCGTGCGAGGAACAGGATAAGGGCGATGTTCAGCATCGTCGGCAGCATGTAATTGAAACAGTTGGTCAGGTCGTAGATGTATAACAGATGCAGGTTGTCCGCATCGAGGCTGGCGAAGATGAAATAATGAAAGAAGAGGAAAAAGGCCCCGGTGATGCCGGCTTGAAATTCGTTCAGCCGGTAGAGGGAACGCAGGAAGCGGTACACCGCATATAAAT
>JAFSYF010000115.1 GCA_017443695.1 Butyrivibrio sp. | reverse complement strand
CTATGGTGGCGATCCCCGTCTCGGCCACATTTTTCTCGATGCTGGAGAACTCTATGAACGCCAGTACCTCTTTTAAGCAGCTTTCGTCCGTCAGGCGGCTCATGGCATCCCGCAGGGTCTGCTGCGCGTTGGACACATCGTTGCCGATCACCTGCTCGACCACAGTATCGTTCGTATTGATCTGCGCAAAGGTGTTGTGGATGAGATCCACATCATGCACCGAGGTATAAATGTTGGCGATGGAACGGATCTGGAAACCCAACTGCTGCGCGGTATCATATACCTTGTCCCGCTCCTTCTTCTCCGCGTCGATGTCCTCGATGAGATACATAACACGGGACACCTTCCCCTCATCTGTCCGATCTGATACAATGAACCGCGATCTGCGCCACTCTCCTTCGGGATTCTGCCATTCCAGTATAACGGTGTTACGATTCCCAAGGCGTGCGTCCAGGGTACTGAGATCCACGAAATCGAGCACAGCCTCCCTGCAGGATGCATCTGAGAATTTCTCCATGATGCTGCGGATGATCTCCTGCGCGTGATTGCGCGTCTTGCCGATTATCTCCATCGCCTCCTGCTTATTGTTTCTGACCTCGCTGAAGGTATCACTGAGGAGATTGATCTCATGCATCGAAATATAGATATCCGCGGAAGCGGAGAGCTGCTTGCTCAGCCGTTCCATGGCCAGCTGTCTCGCGTTGGAGCTGATCATGATGAGGGAGATAATGATGACAATGCTGATCACGATCCCCACGGTTAAGAACAGTATCCTTCTGAGGGGATTGAATACCGCCGTGGCATCCTTCACGGCCACACAGTGCCAGTCATCCATGAGATCCGCGGCATAGACGATGTAATGGGAGTTCTGGTAGTAGAACTCAAAGGAATTGCCGGCCGAACGTCCCAGCTCCTCCATGATGGCCGCGCCAAGGGTGCCGGTCTCCACAGCGTAATCCCTGCCCACCTCGCTCCTGTCGGAATGTGCCACCACCATGCCCGTATTGTTGATGATCATCTCCAGATCGGACTCACCGTCGACTACAGATTCCTCGGTGATCTCCTGTATCCTGTCCAGGGAGATGTCCACAGAGATCACGCTGGTCCCGTCACTCAGTGTCTTACCGACCGCCAGCATCACATTGCCCGACTGCACATCCACATAAGGGTCCAGCATGGTGATGTTCCCGGGGCTGGACATGGGTTTGGTGTACCACGGACGCGCCGTCGCATCATACCCCGCCGGCGGCTCCCAGTTCGTCCCGCTGAAGAAGCGCCCGTTGATATAACCGTATAAACCCGTCATGTTCTCCAGGACGGTATTCCGGATGGCGGTGGACTGTCCGACGAGGAAGTCCTGGATCTCCGCATCCGAGCGGTTCTCCTCTATCATCTCATCCAGCGTATAGGCTGCGAGCTTGATGGAATCGATATTATTGGAGAGATACTTATCGATCTGATCCGCCGCCCTGCTGGCTGCCACCTCCCCGTTTGTGATAATGTTCTCCCGCTTCTCCGCATAAAGCATCTGATAGAAACGGCCCAGAATGACCACGAAAAAAGCGATGACCAGCACCGTCACCAGGATATTCTTCAGTATGACAGTTTTTTCTTTTCCTATTCTGCCATGCATCATTCCTCCCTCTCTATCTTCTCATCGGGCAGATAATCCAGCAGCATTTTTTCCAGCTTCGTGGCATCGATCGGCTTCGACAGATAATCATCGAAGCCCTCCGCAAGATACTGTTCCCTTGCGCCGGAGATGGCGTTGGCTGTAAGACAGATCGTCGGTGTCTCCAGGTTCGGATCCTTCGGACGCGAACGCAGCTCATGCAGTGTCTCAATGCCGTCCTTATCCGGCATCATGTGGTCAATGAAGATCATATCGTACTTCATGTCATAGCACATCGCAAGACCCTCATCCCCACTGGCCGCGGTGTCGACCTTCACCTGCGGCTGCTTGAGGAGACTGCGGAACACAACCAGGTTCATCGGCGTGTCATCGATCACCAGCAGCCGGGCAGAGGGCGCACGGAATGATTCATGATACTTCTTTCGTTTGGCGACGGATTCCCTGCTCGCAGCCTCGTAATCTCCGAGCTCCTCCCATTTGACCACCCTCTGTTCCAGCTCGAAGGAGAACTTGGAGCCCAGACCGTAGATACTCTCCACCACCAGAGCGGAATCCATCATCTCCAGCAGGCGCTTCGTGATACTCATGCCCAGACCCGTACCCTCGACCTTACGGTTCCGTTCCTCCTCGATCCGGTCGAACTCGGAGAAGAGCTTCTTCATATCCGCCTTCTTGATGCCGATCCCGGTATCCCTGACAATCACCTGCAACAGGATGCTGTCCGGCTTCTCCGGAATCCGATTAAACCGGATGCAGAACGTCACGGTTCCCTTCTCCGTATATTTGACGGCATTCGTAAGCAGGTTGGTGATCACCTGCTTGATGCGGACCTCATCTCCATGCAGGAGCTTCGGGATGTGCTTGTCGATGTCCAGCGCAAGAATCAGACCCCTGTCATCGGCTCTGGTCTGTATCATATTGACCAGATCATTGACCACGGAAGAGAGATCGTAATCCACCGGGATGATCTCCATCTTGCCCGCCTCGATCTTGGAGAAATCAAGAATGTCATTGACAATCCCTAACAGGGTGGACCCCGCCGTCCGGATGCTGTTGGCATAGGAGAGGATGTTCCCATCCTCGCACTCCCGCAGGATCATCTCGTTCATACCCAACACGGCATTGATCGGCGTACGGATCTCATGGGACATATTGGACAGGAACGATGACTTCGCTTCGCTGGCGGCAATGGCGCGCTCCGATGCATCGATCAGCGCATCCCGCTCCCTCTTCTCATTGTCGATGTCCTCCGAGAGCCACAGAATACGGGTAAGGTGACCTCTCTCATCCCGTCTTGAGGCCACGAAACGCCCGCGCCGCCACAGCTTCTCCTTATTCATGTACTCAACGGCGATGGTGTCCTTCCTGCTGAGGCGTTGCTCCAGTGTGGACAGGTCGATGAACCGCATCACATCGTCCATGCAGCTCTCATCCGTCACCGTCCGCATGACACCGCGCAGCATCTCCTGCGGATCGCTGTGTATGGTCCGCAGTACGTCATTCACCACAGCGCTCTGGGATTTAATCTCCGTCACCTCATCGGAGACCATGTCCAGCTCGTGCACGGTCATGAAGATGTTTGCGATGGAGGATATCCGGTAGTTCAGGTTCGTGGCCGCCTCTGTGAGACGATCCCGCTCCTTCTTCTCCGTATCAATGTTCTGGATCGTATAGATCACATTCTCCGGTGCGCCGTCCTCTGTCTGTCCCACCGCAATGAACTGCACCCGGATCCACCCGGCATCGGTATCCAGGAATTCCTCGGAGATGCTCTTCTTGCCTGTCATACGGCTGCGTATGTCGGTGAGACTGGTAAACGAACGGAAGGGATCCACATATTCATTCGCGATATAGTGGATCAGCCTGCCATTGGTCAGTGCGTACTCCTCCCGTTTACCACCGGTCGTTCCATTTCCACCGGTATCACGGGGCATCACGATCTCCTTGCCCGTTTCGGGATCAACGAGCGATGCGTATTCATAGATATCGGACAGGGAGACGAGGATATCCATCTGTTCCTTGATGTGCTTCTCATTCTCGTAGAGCTGCTCCTGTTTCTCGTAGAGCGCCTGCTGATTGTCATAGAGCTGCTCTTGACTCTCGAACAGCTCTTTATAGTTGCTGACGGAGAGTCTGCACAGAAAGAGCCCCGCGGCCACCATGGCGATGGTTTCGGCAGTGAAATTGCCGGACCTGGACAGGAAATACGACAGATTCGTCTCGACATCCATCCGTCGCTCCACATAATAGGGTGCCGTCAGCCACACCGATGCCAGCATGAAGCAGTAGTTGATGACGACCGTACACAGATAGATCCCGTAGTCACAGAAGAAAAGACTCAGCATGGGCGTCAGAAACCATGTGAGATAGATGGCGAGATGAACGTTGTCCATGAACACAAGCAGACAGTCGATGGCCACGAAGGCAATGATGCTGGTGATGACGACATTGACCTGCCTCTTGATCAGCTCTCTGTGGAGCAGTGCAATCACGAACAGTACGGCAGAGACGAGCGGACCCGCCCAGATGCTGATATTCTGAAAAATACCGGCCAGCACCGCAATCAGGATGAAGGGCCCCGCGGCAATACAGGCCCACAGCACTTTGTTCATCCGCTGGCTGACCTTGCGGCGGTGCTCGGCTATAAACTCCTCATAGGTAAGAATCTTATGGTCTTTGTTCATACGCCCGGAAAATGTTTCACCGTGCCATCCGCCATGGTCTGGGCGATCCCGGTGACATGGTAACCAGCGTCAGAGAGTACCTGCGACATGTTCTCCACAGAGATCGCCCCCGTCGCCTTGACCAACAGCTCCGTCCCGCGGCTCTGGGAGTGGTATACCCCCAGGGACTCCAGATTCGCATCGTTCTCCGCGAAGCATTTCGTAACGCCCACGAGGAAGCCCGGATGGTCCTCACAGGCGATGATAAACCGCGTTCCCTGATGGCGGTGCCCCAACAGATCATTGAAAGCCTGGAAGATATCCTTCTCCGTAATGATCCCGATGACATGATTCTCTGCATCCACCACGGGCAGCACAGCGATCTCATTGTCGATCATCATCTGCGCCGCCTCCTCCAGGAAGACATCCGCCTGTATCGTCTTCACGTCCCGGATCATGATCTCGGAAACCTTCATCCTGGACAGCAGATAATTCAGTTCAAAGATGGAGAGGGAGGTGTTCTGCGCACCGCTCTTCTCCTCAACCAGCCCTCCGGTGATGAGGCCGATGAGCCGTCCCTGCGCATCTGTGACAGGCAGACGGTGGAACTGGTTTTTGCGCATGAGCTCAACCGCTTTGGAGATGACGACATCCTCCGTGACGGTGATGGGTTCCGATGTCATATGATCCTTCACATACATAGCTTCTTACCCTCCTAAATACGCCTTCCTCACCCGTTCGTCTCTTACAAGTTCCTCCCCGGTGCCGGAGAGGGTGATGTAACCGGTTTCCAGTACATAGGCGTGGTCCGCGATGGCCAGCGCCCTTTTCGCATTCTGCTCCACCAGGAGAATCGTCGTCCCCTTGCGGTTGATCTCTTCAATGATATGGAAAATCTCAGATACCAAGAGCGGGGAGAGTCCCATGGAGGGCTCGTCCAGTAGCAGCACCCTGGGTCTGGCCATCAGGGCGCGGCCCATCGCTAACATCTGCTGCTCACCGCCGGAGAGTGTCCCGGCCAGCTGCTTCCTGCGCTCCTGCAGTCTGGGGAAAAGAGCGAACACCTCCTCCAGCTGCGCGGCAATCCCTTCCTTATCCCTGCGGATGAAGGCCCCCAGCGCCAGGTTCTCCTCCACCGTCTGCTGGGCGAAAACACGCCGTCCCTCCGGCACCTGCGCGAGTCCGAGGGAGACGATCTTATGCGGCGCGATCTTCGTCAGCTCCGTGCCGTTTAAGTTGATACTCCCCGCCCGGGGATGCAGGAGCCCGGAGATCGCATGCATGGTCGTGGTCTTGCCTGCGCCGTTGGCCCCGATGAGGGTCACGATCTCGCCGTCCCCCACCTCGAAGGAGATCCCCTTGATGGCCTCGATCATGCCATAACTGACTTTTAAACCTTTGATGGTAAGCATCCGCTTATTCTCCCAGATATGCCTTGACGACTTCGGGATTCGCCTGGATCTGCTCCGGCGTACCCTGCGCCAGCATACAGCCGTAGTTCAGCACCGTGATCCGCTCACAGATCCCCATGACCAGCTTCATGTCATGCTCGATCAACAGGATCGCCAGATGGAAATAATCCCGTACCCGCCGGATCATGCCCATGAGCTCCTCCGTCTCCTGGGGATTCATGCCCGCCGCCGGCTCATCCAGCAGCAGCAGGTTGGGGCCTGTTGCCAGCGCCCTGGCGATCTCCAGCCTGCGCTGGGCGCCATAGGGCAGATTTGCGGCCAGCTGACCGGCCTCCTGCTCCAGCTCAAAGATCTTCAGCAGGTACCTGGCCTGCTCATCAATCTTACGCTCCTGCGTATAGTAAACAGGCAGCCGCAGGACAGCCGCCAGCGGAGAATAGGTGAAACGCCCGTAGAAGCCGGTTTTAACATTGTCCAGTACCGTCAGACCGTGGAACAGGCGGATATTCTGGAACGTCCGGGCGATCCCCGCACGGTTCATATCCACCACCGACTTGCCTGCCGTATCCTTCCCGCAGAATATAATCTGGCCACGGGAGGGCTGATAGACATGGGTCACCATGTTGAAGACCGTGGTCTTGCCCGCGCCATTGGGCCCGATGAGGCCGGCGATCTCCTCCTCGCGCACCTCCATGTTGAGGTCGTTCACCGCCGTCAGACCGCCGAAATCGATGCCCAGGTCCTTAAGTTCCAATACATTTTTATGATTGCTGTTTTCCATGGGCCTTCTTTCTCCAAAGACTCTTCTGCAGCTGCAGCCAGATCCGTATCCTCGAATTGTTTGTGATCAGCATGATCAGGATCAGCACGATGGCGTAGATCAGCATTCTGTAATCCTGCATGGAGCGCAGCAGCTCCGGCAGCAGGACCAGCACCACAGTTGCGATGATGGTGCCCGTCATATTGCCCAGGCCGCCCAGCACCACGTAGACCAGCAGCAGGATCGAAGTGTTGAAATCAAACTTGGCGGGCACCAGGGTGGAATAGTTCAGCCCGTACAGAGCCCCGGCCGCGCCGCCGAAGCAGGCTGACAGGGCAAAGGCCAGGAGCTTGGTGTGGACGATATTGATGCCCACGGACTCCGCGGCGATCCGGTTGTCCCTGGCCGCCATGATGGCGCGCCCGCTTCTGGAATAAATCAGATGATAGACGGTCAGCAACGCCAGAAGGATCAGCACGATCCCCGCCGTGAAAGTGGAGATCCGCTCCGTTCCGGTGGCGCCCATGGGGCCGTTCAGTAACATCTTGCCTCCGGGGACGAGGCTCACCTTGTTCTCCACAAAGCTGAAATGGAAGCCCTGCTCATCGATGCCCAGATACATGTTCGTGATCAGGCTCATGATGATCTGGCCGAAGGCCAGTGTGACGATGGCCAGGTAGTCACCCTCCAGCTTCAGCACCGGGATCCCGATGAGGAGGCCGAAGACGGTGGCGACCAGCATGCCTGCGATGATCGCCAGAACTAACCGCGGCACCTGTGCGGGGATCGACGTGGCCAGGCTCCCGGAGACACAGACGGCGGTGAAAGCACCGACGCTCATGAAGCAGGCCTGTCCGAGGTTCAGCTCCCCGGAGATGCCCACATTCAGATTCAGACCGATGGCTGCGACGATATAGCAGCAGACCGGCACCAGGAGACTCGTGAACAGGCTGGACAGATTGCCGGTGTGCATCAGAAGCTCCAGAATCACATAGGACAGCAGGACAATGCCGTAGGAGACCACCCTGCCTCTGTAGGCGCGTCCCGTCAGTATGGTCAGGAGGCTGTTTTTCTTTTGATCAGACATCCGGGCCTCCCTTATACTTTCTCTCTGATCCGCTTGCCCAGAAGCCCGGTGGGCTTGATGAGCAGCACCAGGATCAGCACTGCGAAGACAATGGCATCCGACAGCTGGGTCGAGATATAGGCCTTGGCCAGGATCTCAATGACCCCCAGCAGAATCCCGCCGAGGAAGGCCCCGGGGATCGAACCGATCCCGCCGAACACAGCCGCCGTGAATGCCTTGATACCAGGCATCGCGCCCAGGGTGGGATAGACGGAAGGATAGGCGGCGCAGAGGAGGACGGAAGCGATAGCCGCCAGTCCTGAGCCGATGGCGAACGTGATGGAGATCATGGAGTTGACATTGATGCCCATCAGCGTGGATGCGCCCTTATCCTCCGAGCAGGCCCGCATGGCCCGTCCGGTCCGTGTGTAATTGATGAAGAGGGTGAGTCCCACCATGACCAGGATACAGACCCCGATGGTGAGGAGTGTCAGGTAAGATACCGTCAGACCGCCCACGGACAGTCCGCCGTTCTGAATGACCGCAGGAAACACCTTCGTAGAGGATGACCATACGAGCTGTGCCGCATTCTGCAGGAAATAGCTCACACCGATGGCCGTGATCAGCACCGACAGCGCCGAGGCCTGACGAAGCGGCTTGTACGCCAGCCGCTCGATCACCACCCCCAGTACCGTGCAGACCAGCACCGCCAGCAGTGTCGCGACAGGAAGCGGCAGTCCCGCCCCCGACAGTGCGAAGAATGCCACATACGCACCGATCATGATGACATCGCCATGTGCAAAGTTGAGCATCTTGGCAATGCCGTAGACCATCGTATATCCCAGTGCGATGATGGCATAGACACTCCCCAGACCAAGTCCGCTGATCAGGTAAGATAGGAAATCCATAAACCGCTCCTGTTCAGAACCATTCTGGTTACTGTTCAGAACCAGTTCTGAACAGTAACACGGGGCGAGGGCTTATAGTCCGACCCGCCCCGTGCTTTCATCTTTTACGTTACAAATAGATATTACAACAGGAAATATTATAGCACGTTTCTTATTCTACGCCTACATATGTGCCATTCTTTATGACCACAGCCTTGGGAGACTTGGAAACCTCGCCGGAGGCCGACCATGTCACGTTCTGACCCGTCAGACCGTTGAAGGTCATGGAGGAGAACTGGCTGGTCATCTTGTCGCAGATCTCAGAGGCGCTCATATCCGCTGTCACCCCTGCTGCCTCACAGGCCTGCGCAATGGCATAGACGCAGTCATAGGCATCCGCTGCGAACTGGTTCGGCACCTCGCCATTGTTGCGCGCCTTGTAATTCTCTGTGAATTTCTTGGTCAGATCATCCGTGGCGTCCGCAGAGAACGGGGTCAGCAGATAGACACCCTCTGCCAGTGAGGTATCAAAGCCCTCCAGCGTCAGGATACCATCCATGCCGTCCACGCCGAAGAAGGTGGGCGCATAACCCATCTGGTTGGCCTGAGTCAGGATCAGAGAGGCCGGATCATAGTAGATCGGCAGGAACACCAGATCCGCGCCGGCATCCTGTGCCTTCTTGAGCTGTACGGTGAAGTCAGCGGCGTTGGAATTGTCAAAGGTTCCCTCATAGACGATCGAGAGGTTGTTGGCTGCCGCCTGGCTCTTGAACTTGTTATAGATACCGCTGGAATAGTTGTCGTCGTTCTTATAGATGATGGCGATCTGTGTGCCCAGCTCCGTGTGCTGTGCCAGATAGTCCGCGCTGGCGACACCCTGGTTGGGGTCTGTGAAGCACATCTGATAAACGTTGCCGTAAGGATTGGCGGCGTTGTCCGGATCGGCATAGATGATAGCCAGAGAAGAACCCGACGGGGTGATGCCGAAGATGTGATCATCCTTATACATCGGGGAAACGGCTGCACCGGGCGCTGAGGTCACGGTTGCAAGGGATACCTGCATGCCCCAGTCCTTAAGCACACCATAGGCCGTCACGGCCTTCTCCGGATCATGGGCATCATCCTCCATGTCCAGAACGAACTGCAGGCCACCCTTGGCGTTGATCTCCTCCACTGCCTGCTCCGCAGCGGACTTGACCGCATTGCCGTAGACGGCTGCCGGGCCGGTCAGCGGGCCTGAGCCGCCGATCTTGATAGCCGCTGCGCCGCCGCTGCTCTGCGCGGACTCTGTCGCAGAGCCTGCGCTGCCGGTGCCACCACAGGCCGTCATGCCCATTGCCAGTGCCGCTGTCATGGCAGCGGCAACAACTCTCCTGTTCCAATTCTTTTTCATAATACTCCCTCCTTTTGGTGGTTCACTATATTTAACAAAAAATTATAGCATTTTTTGTTCACTCTGCAAGAGGAAGTATTTAATCTTAGTTGTTGATATTATT
Organism: Butyrivibrio sp.; assembly: GCA_017443695.1. GTDB lineage: Bacteria > Bacillota > Clostridia > Lachnospirales > Lachnospiraceae > Butyrivibrio. The sequence goes on along the minus strand of JAFSYF010000115.1, from coordinate 4,663 downwards.
TAATCTATTGATTGAATCACCGCTTGAGATTCCGCAATTCCTGCAGCAGCTCGTCGCTGGTGGTGATCACCTTGCTGTTGGCCTGGAAGCCGCGCTGGGCGGTGATCATATTGGTGAACTCATTGGCCAGGTCCACATTGCTCATCTCCAGGGTACCGTTGGCGATCTGCCCGCCGTCGGCATCCACATACATATTCCGCGCTCCGCCGGAGTTCTGTGTCTGCTGATACCGGTTCGTACCCGTCTTCTCCAGACCGGAGGCATTGGCGAACTCCGCCACGACGATCTGTCCTGCAAATCTGGTCTGACCGTTGGAATACAGGCGGAAGATCTTACCGTCCTTACCGACGGAGACGCCGTTCATCTCGCCGGAGGGATACCCTGCGCCAACGGCCTCTCCCAACTCATTGTACTGCCCCTTATAAGCCTCCAGCTCGGAGGCGGTGGAGATACCGGCATTGGTTGGCGCGTAGTTCGTCAGTGTGCTGAAATCAACGGTGAAGCTCCCCAGCCCCGTTGCGCCGGCCCCGCCGGAGAAGTTGATCTCCCCGGAGGTTTCCCCGTTCGCACTGACGAACTTACCGTCCTTCAGATCGAAAACCAAATCGATCTCCTTCACATTCGGCAGTACATTCTCCGTGTGTACCACGCCGTCCTCGTCCGTCACCTCTCTGGTCAGTGCCTTGCCTTCTTCATCGTAGATCCCCTGGACGGTGGCCTTATAAGTAGAAGGATCCTCGTCACCGCTATCCGTGACATTGAACTTCAGTGAGTACAGATTGCCATCCCCGCCATAGACCTCCAGGTAGACATTGGTTCCCTTCCTGGAGAGGTTCTCATCCACCCGGCTGATGTTGCCGGTAAAGGTGGCCAGAGAGGTGGACTCTCCGGGCATGGTGAAAGTCTTGCGCTCCGGATCATTGACATCGACGTCCATGACCTGGATGGGCCGCAGCTCTCCCTGCCCGATCTGTCTGTTCACATCATCCCCCTCCATGGTCATGGTGCCCAGCACATACATGCCCTCTGCACGGGTCACCAGATACCCATTCTCATCCAGCGTGAAGGAGCCGTCTCTGGTATAGTTGATGACATCCAGCGGCGCGTTCGCATTCTGTGTGATATCCTGTGTCGTCGTGGCCACTTGGAAGAAGGAATCCCCGCTGATGGCCATGTCGAAGGGGGCATCTGTCGTCTGGATGGATCCCTGCTTGGTGATGGCCGTCATGATGGAGCTCGTCACGGTCCCCAGACCTACCTGCTTGGCGTTGGTGCCGCTGTGGCCCGCTGTTGCGCCGTAGGCGCGCTGTGTATTCTGATAGAGCAGATCGCTGAAGGTCGTCTGCTGCGCTTTATACGAAGTGGAATTGACGTTGGCGATATTGTTGCCGATGACGTCCATCTCCTGCTGATGAACGTAGAGTCCCTGCACGCCCGACCACATTGATCTGATCATAGTAAACCTCCCTGACGCATACTGCGTATATCGGTACTGTGAGGCCATCCATGGTCACCTGCGGTCACGTCCTGTGACAGGCGGATCCTATTCCGCATTTGTTATATCGACCGGACACACTCCTCACTTTATATCTTTTTATAAAAAAAAATGGTATGATACGAAAAACTCTAAAGGAGCGTGGCAATATGGAAAACAGTGCGAAGACACAGACTGAGATCGGGGCTGCGGTAGACGCTGTCCTCGCCGACTATCGTCTGGGGCGTGCCGTCGACCAGATGGACGTCTTCAACCAGCCGGACAGAGAAGCCGTCGTCGATATCGTCGTCAAGCTGCAGCACATCCTGTTCCCGGGATATTACAGGGACAAGGTGTACCGGAGCTTCAACGACGACAACCGGATCGCCGTCCTCATCGAGGATGTGATCTACAACATGCGCAAGCAGATCGCCATCGCCTTCCGCCACAGCGACGACTACCGCGGTGCCAGTGACGACACGCTGGAGTGCGGTGCCAGGCGCATCACGCTGGAGTTCTTCAAACGGATCCCCGACATCCGGGCACTGGTCAATACGGATCTCCAGGCGATGTTCGACGGCGATCCCGCGGCCTCCAGCTATGAGGAGATCATCCTCTCCTATCCCGGACTGATGGCCACCACCATCAACCGCATCGCCCACGAGCTCTATCTGCTGCGGGTCCCGCTGATCCCCCGGATCATGACGGAATATGCCCACTCCGCCACCGGCATCGACATCCATCCCGGCGCCACCATCGGCCGCTACTTCATGATCGACCACGGCACGGGCATCGTCGTCGGTGAGACCACGCTGATCGGGGAGCATGTGAAGATCTACCAGGGAGTGACCATCGGCGCGCTCTCCACCAGGGGCGGCCAGTCCCTGCGCGGTGTCAAGCGCCATCCCACCATCGAGGACAACGTGACGATCTACGCCGGTGCCTCCATCCTGGGCGGGGAGACCATCATCGGACATGACTCCGTCATCGGCTCCAACGCCTTCATCACGTCCTCCATCGCGCCCGGGACGCGTGTCTCCATCAAAAACCAGGAGCTGCAGCTCTCAGGCAGCAGCTCCGGTCGCAGCGAAGCAGGGCAGGATGAGTCGTGGTGCTACATCATCTGAGACTTTACTGCCAGATCCACGTGCTGAATGGTGCCGACGCCGCCGGATTCCTTCAGGAAGACCCCGGTGGAACGTATCTGCGCCTGCGTCTGTCCCATCTGGCCTGTGAGGGCAAACTCCGTCCGCTGCTCTCCCAGGAAGATGGCGCCCACATCTGCCTTCTTTAGATCCACCAGCTCGTCCGTGCCGTCCTCTTTCCTGTACCAGACCCGGAGCTTCTGATAGACTGCGTCGTTCTCATCGATCCAGCCATTGCCATCCGCATCGTACCGGCGCAGCTCACCGAAGCCATCCCCGGTCTTTGCCCCGAAGAGCTCCGAACCGTTATTGATCCGCCCGTCTCCGTTCCGGTCCAGGGCCAGGAAGGCCGAACCAGCTGTCGGCATCGCGATCTCCTCCTCCGTCCCATCCGCGTCGAGATCGAACCGGAACTGCTGCCGTGAGAGGCTCGTCACCCCGGCATCCACATTGATCACCAGCGGATCCATCAGTACAGACGCCATATTGGGCACACTGACGCTGGTATATTCCACAAATGTGCGGGACATCTCCAGGGAGACATCGAATTCGATGCGCCGGCCATCCTCTGTCTGGGCGATGCCCTGTGCGGTGAAGCTCGTCTGCTCCTGCTCGTAGTAGTTCACCTGCATCACCGTACGCATACCACTGTCGGCCATCCCTCTGCCGTAGCGCAGGAAACCCGCGCTCTGGAACCGCTGCATCAGCAGCTGCAGCAGCATATCACGGATCCGGGTGATGGGATCCTCCTGCTTACCGAGCTCCGCCCACAGCCCCAATGCCGTGGAACGCCCTGTCTCGCGCCCTCTCCGGTCATACCAGCCCGTGGGTTCCTCCTCCGAGCCACCCTCCGGATTGGACAGCTCCAGCATGCCCTGCCAGAGGGATGCGCCGGCAAAGCTCTCCGTACGTGCCGTCATGCCGCGGTCTCCCCGCAGCCTGCTCGCGCCACTGGAGCGGAAACTCCGTGTCGAGCTGAAGGCAACCTGACTCTGTGCAATTTTCAAAGTGTCTCCTTTCTCCTCAGGGGATGACAAGAAAAGGAAGACCTCCGTGTACTTCCGGGATTCAATTATGATATCGGCATTTAATATGGAAAAATTTAGTGGGAAGCCAGCAGGTCTTCGATGACCTGCGCGACACCGTCGTGCTCGTTGTCCGCCGTGATATGCGCCGCCAGCGCTTTGACGGCCTCCGTCCCGTTGCCCATGGCCACCGGGTAGCCCACCGTGCGCAGCATCCCCAGATCATTGTCGCTGTCCCCCACGGCGCAGATCCCCTCCTGCGGGATCCCCAGGGTCTCCCCCAGGGCCAGGAGTGCCAGTCCCTTGTCCGCGCCCGGGGCCCCGATCTCGATGACACGGGGCGTGGTGCGGGTTACATGGAGCGGTGCATCCTGTTCCAACCGGTAGGCCACTGCCGCGGCATAGATCTCATCCAGCACCGGCAGATCCTTACAGACGAAGCAGACATTCTCAAACCGGTCCGGCTGGGCATCGATGAAGGCCATGAGCTCCGGCACCGCGCTCCGGCTGGCCCGGATGTAGTCCAGAAACGGATGCCCCGCATAGTCTCGCTCATGCATCGCGTAGGTCTGCTCCGAGCAGTAGCCGTAATCCTCAATGAAGATCTCCCTGCTGAAGGCGACATCGGCATGGAGCATACAGAGTTCCCTGACGGCTACGCGGGGCAGCAGCCGTTCTCTGATGCGCCGCCCCTCCGGCAGATGCGTCGTCACGGCACCGTTGGAGGTGATGCACCAGGTCAGCCCCGGGATCCTGCGTACCTCCGGCATGATGCCGGACAGGGGACGCCCGGTCACCGGGACGACGACGAGTCCCGCCGCATGCGCACGCGCCAGCACCTCCATGGTGTGCGCCGAGATCGATTTATCCCGCCGCAGGAGCGTCTCATCCAGATCCAGGCCAATCAGCTGTATATTCCCCATGTGCTTTACCTTCATAATGTAAAAAACCGGGCGGCATCTCTGCCGACCGGTACGGTTCCGATAATCGGAGTGGCGGGACTCGAACTCGCGGCCTCT
>JAFSYF010000012.1 GCA_017443695.1 Butyrivibrio sp. | reverse complement strand
ATACGTGTCAAACGACACAGCCAGGTCCTGGATTTCGAGAACTCGTTCTGCCATGGGTTACCTCCTGAGTTTGGGGTCAAAGGCGTCGCGAAGACCGTCGCCGAACATGTTGAAAGCCAGCATGGTCAGGCTGATGCAGATCGCCGGAAGCATGAGCTGATACGGATAGATGCGGAAGTTCTCGATGCCAGCCTGGGCAAGGGAACCCCAGGAACACATGGGCAGTGGGATTCCCAGACCGAGATAGCTGAGGTAGGCTTCCGAAAAAATGGCTGCCGGAATGGCGAGCGTAACGCGGACGATGACGACAGAGAGTGTGTTGGGCAGGAGATGCCGGGCTATGATCCGCCAGGCACTGGCACCCATGGCTTCGGCTGCAGCGATGTACTCCTGCTGCTTCAAAGCGACGACCTGGCCGCGGACAAGCCGTGCCATAGGGATCCAGCCGACAAGGGAGTAAGCGATGATGATCGTGATCATGCCGGGCTTCATGATCATCATGTGAAGTATGACGATGATCAGGTAGGGAATGCCGTTGATGATCTCCAGAATGCGCATCATGATGATGTCGAGCGTACCACCGAAGTAGCCGGAGATGCCGCCGTAGATGCAGCCGAGCACCAGGTCAATGAGGGCGGATACCACAGCGATGGTCAGGGAGACGCGGCCGCCCATCCAGATGCGGGTATAGATATCCCGCCCCAGGGTATCGGTACCGAAGAGATGTTTATGTCCATAGCCGGCGCAGTCCGGGTTGTCACAGATCGTACCCATGGGTGCGTTTGTGTGCCCGTAATGCTGTTCCCGGTAGTCGAAGGCCGAGAGCATCGGGGCGAAGATGGACATGAGTGTCAGGATGAGAATGAGGATGAGGCAGAAGAGCGCGACGCGGTTCTTGACCAGACGCCGGACGGCGTCCTGCCAGAAGGTCAGACTCGGTCTGCCGATGGCCTCGCGGTCATGGGCGCTCTCGCCAACCCATGCAAAACGGGAAGAGTCGATCTTTTGCATGTCATGCCTCCAGTTTGACGCGCGGATCGATGAACCCGTACAGGAGGTCAACGATCAGGGTACAGAGAATCAGAAGGCCGCCATAGAATACGACCGTACCGGAAATCATCGTATAATCCAGGTCCTTGATGGATATGACAAAGTACTTGCCCAGACCGGGAATGTTGAAGATGCTCTCAATGACGAAGGTGCCGGTAAGGACGGCCGCGACCGTGGGCCCCATGATGGTGATGACCGGCATAATGGCATTGCGAAGTGCGTGCCGGGCAATGATCTGCCGCTGGGACAGGCCTTTGGACTTGGCTGTTTTGATGTAATCCTGGCTCAGCACGTCCAGCATGCTGGTGCGCATGAGGCGGGACACGGTGGCCAGGGAACCGAGGCCGAGCGCAAAGGCGGGAAGCACGGTCTGATTGAAACTGCCCCATCCCTGAATGGGAAAGAGATTGATGTGAAAGACCTTACGCAGCTGCAGCGCCAGGAAATACTGGAGAAGCGCACCCAGGATGAAACTGGGGACCGAGACGCCGATCATGGCGATAAACATGGAAAAGCTGTCGGCAAATCCGCCCCGCTTCATGGCGGCGACCGCGCCCAGGAGCACGCCGACGATGAATGCGAAAGTGAGGGCCCGGATGCCCAGGTCAGCAGAGACCAGGAAGGACTCGGAGATGATGCCCATGACGTCCCGGTTGTAGACGATGGACATTCCGAGGTCGCCGCGAAGGCAGTTGCCCATATACGTGAGGTACTGGATGAAGACCGGCTTGTCCAGACCGTATTTGGCGTTCATGTTGGCGAGCGTGGTGGGAGAAACCGTCTTGTCTCCCAGGAACGGATCGCCGGGCAGCATGCGCATCATAAAGAATGTCAGTGTAATCAGTACAAAGAGCGTCAGCACCGCGTAGGCGAGCCGCTTGATAACATAACGAAGCAATACTCTCCCTCCATCTTGTGTTTGCTGGGTGAGGCCCCATCCGCTCCGTTTTCCATCCCGGGAAAACGGAAGGGATGAGGTCTTCTTTTATAAGGAGAGCGGCACAGTTCCCTGTGCCGCTCTCCGGAAAAACGGATGATATGATCAGTCGGCCAGCTTGGTATAGATGAGGTTCAGAGCCTGGAAAGGCTTGCGGGCGAAGCCTTCCACCAGTTTT
>JAFSYF010000114.1 GCA_017443695.1 Butyrivibrio sp. | reverse complement strand
CTCGTCTCCGCCCGCTGAACCGGTGCCTCCTTCACTGCAGGCGGATTCTCCTGCACTGCAGTTTTGGCCTCCGGTACCACCGGTTTTACCGCGGGTTTCATCTCCTGTGTCGCCGGCTTTATCTCCTGTACAGAGGCTCCGGTTTTCTTTTCTTCCGGTTTGGTCTCCCGAACAGGCGGTGTCTGCTGTACATTCTGCGATCCATTCTCTTTACTACGATAGCGGGATTCTGTCCGGCTGTCCGGCCGCTCCACCCGGGCCGCAGGCTGCGCATGGATATCCGGATCTCCCATATCCCTGAAGATGGCTTCATACGCCATGCTCAGATGACTCCCATCCATGGCAGTATGGGAACCGAGCAGTGTATTCTTCGGCCGGATCTTGGCCGACAGGTTCCTGGCCTGAGACGCGTCACAACCCACACAGAGGATCAGTGCCAGATGGAGCCGCCCGTCATAGAACTTGATATCCCTCGACCCCAAGGCCAGACAGTTGCCGCCGAAGAAATTGGCCACCGTGGAATCCTGGGGATATCGGAAGGCCAGGAAGGAGATGGGGTAGGCTTTCTTCTCCCCCTTCAGCTCCTCTACGAAACGCTCGACGGTAGCCAGCTGGAAGAGGTTCTTCCTGTTATCATAGAGCTCCGTAGTGGTGAGACGCTCGTTCAGTGCCATCACCTTCTGGCTCATGTCATCCAGATCCGCCCTCGTCGCCTGCTCCTTCAGGATCAGGTAATTGCGCAGCATCACCAGAACGATGGGCAGGATAAAGATCGCCGCATAGGACAGCACAAAGAGCAGGATCAGTTCCATCTTGGCACCCAGGAAGGCATTGTTATCCAACAGCACCGTCCGGTTGGTCAGCAGGCAGATCCTGTAATTCTCTCCGCCATATTCGAAGAGTACGCCGCTGGCGATGTATTTCTTGCCATCAATCTCGATCTCCGAGTGGGTCACCTTATTCTGGAGCAGATGATCCACAAAGGCCTTGGCGGTATCCGATTGGTAGTAGGAGTTGGCAGTCAGGGACTGGTATTTGTTCGTCTCCAGCGCATCCTTGACATAGAGCATGGTCTGCGACTTGGAGAAGGTCCAATACCGGTTGCTGGAGGAGTCCAGCGTGCTCAGGATGTTCTCAATGATCTCCTGGTCGGTACGGTTCTCCTTCAGGTTGATCTGGTCGATAACCAACTGCACATAGCTGTCCTGCTGCGTGGCGCATACGTCCAGAATGCCGTTCTCATAACGGCGCAGTCCATAGACGGTGGCCACGATCAGAACAGCGGTCACCGCAATCATGATCAGCAGGATGTGACTGATCTTTGTGGTCTGATTTGCGTTGGATGATTTCGTTTTCTTTGTATTCTTCGTTTTGCTCATGTCTGATTCATCATGTCATGGAGCCGTGTGATCAGGCCGGTCACATGCGATGCCTCCGACCGCACCTCCTGCCTGTACTCTTCAATCTCCTCCGTCAATGTCTTGGTCTTCCAGGCACTGGTGGTGTTGATGCTGTTCAGAATCCCGGCCAGCCGGATGAAGAAGGTAAGGATATTGTAGAACGGCAAAAGCGGTATCACCCACCACAGCTTCCGGTAATAGGCCTGTATATCAGGAAACTCCTCCAGGAATATATATATGCTGAAGAAATACAGATAGGCAATAACCACATAGAGTGCCATCATCAGCAGTGTGGAGAACACAATCATCTTCGTGGCATAGCCCATGAAATACAGACAGATCAGTGCCAGATACCAGATGATACGGGGGAAGGCAAAGGTGTGGTCGTAGATCAGCGTCCGCACGTTCACATCCTTGGTGATCCGTGAGGGGCGGAAGGACTTGCTGTTGAAGAGGTTGGCCACCTCCAGAGAGCCGCGCTGCCAGCGCTGTCTCTGGGTATACAGCTTGTTCAGTCCCTCAATGGGACCGGTCAGATAGATGGCGCGGTCACAGCACTTCACCTTCTGGTGCAGGAGATACCGCATCTGGAAGGTCATCTGCGTATCCTCACCGATAGTGTTGGTGTTGTACATACGTGACTTCAGCACGGCAGATTTACGGAATGCGGAGAACGCGCCGGACAGGGTGTAGATCTCATCTCTGTCCGAGGCATAGCTGCGGCCTGCCAGAAATGCCTCCGCATACTCCACGAATTCCAGCTTGCGCAACAGCCGCGGGAAGAAATGCCGATATTCCTCGATCTGCTCCGAGATGATCATGATGGCGCCGGTCATGCAGCCGATGGAGGCATCCGCCTCGAACATGTCCACCATGTTCTCCAGGGCGTGGGGTTCCAGCAAACCGTCCGAGTCAATATTGATGATGTACTTACCCGTGCTGTTGTAGAGGGCCAGGTTCAATGCCCTGGATTTGCCCTGACGGGCGTTGAGCCACTGCATCCGCAGCGTCGGGAACTCCTTCTGTGCCTCCGTATATATATGGAAGGAATCATCCTTGGTCCGATTGTTGACGAGATAGATCCGGATCTTGTCATCGTCGTAGGTCGAATCATGGATGGACTGGATGCAGTCATGCAGACTGTCATAGGAGTTGTACACCGGTACGATGAGAGAGATCTCCGGATAGGCCGCCGGCTTGGGCGGCTTCTTGTTCTCCAGCCGATTCTTGATCAGGCAGTAAGCTGTCCCGAAGG
>JAFSYF010000113.1 GCA_017443695.1 Butyrivibrio sp. | reverse complement strand
ATCCCTGTCCTGCTGCAACTCCGGAACAGATTCCGGCGCGCCGTAGCCGTGCTCCTTATAGGCATCCAGCCCCGGCAGCCCGTAGAGCTTCATCAGAAAGGTGAGATCCAACGGGCCGTTCGTCTCATAGATCTCACTGCCCTCCACCTCCAGTTCCTCCGCAAGGCGCGACAGCAGACGCGGATCGATTCTCGCCTCCACCTCCAGCCGGATGGCCTGTCCGCGCTGCCTCTTCTTCAGCTGCCGCTCGATCTCCTGCAGCAGATCCTCCGCCTCATCCTCATCGATGGAGAGGTCGGCGTTGCGCCCCACTCGGTAAGGGCAGCAGCTGATGATATCATAATTCAGGAACAGACGGGACATGTTGCGCTCAATCAGCTGCTCCAGCAGAATGAACCGTCTCCTGCCCTCACCTGTCTCCTCATCCCCCGGCAGCTCCACAATACGTGGAATGACGTCCGGCACCTGCACCGTCGCCAGCTCCAGCTCCTCGCCCCCCTTTCTGCAAACCAGCGCGCCGATGTTCAGCGATTTGTTTCTGATCAGAGGAAATGGACGGGAGGAGTCCACCGCCATGGGTGTCAGCACCGGATAGATAAAGTCATCGAAATACCGGTCCACATAGGCCTGTTCCTTACGGTGCAGAGACTGATGATCCGTCACCAGCTCGAGCCCGGCCTTCTTCTGCAGCTGCGGCAGCATCTCATTATTGTAGATACGGTACTGCTCATGGATAAAACGGTGCAGGGATACCGACAGCGCATCCAGCTGCTGGGATACGGTCATCCCGGCGATGTCACGCCCCTGATAATCCGCATGCAGCATATCCTTCAGAGAGCCCACCCGCACCATGAAGAATTCGTCCAGGTTGCTGGCGGAGATGCTGAGAAACTTCAACTGCTCCAACAGCGGATTGCGCTCATCCCTGGCCTCCGCCAGCACTCTGGCATTGAACTGCAGCCAGGACAACTCCCGGTTGATATAATAGCGCTCATCGGTGAAATCCACACTGTGTTTTCCGTGCTTGCCCGTCTTCTCTTCTTTTTTGCTCATAACAACCTCTTCTGTATCACGACCGGTTTGAGTCCATAGATCTGCTCAAAGAATGCCGCCCTGTTGCCGAATAGTCCCTTCTCCAATGTGATATCCGCATTCGTATCCACCTGAATGACCAGCCGTCCCTCTTCCACCTGGATACGGACATTGCGGAACTTCTGCTTGTGTGTGCGATCCAGCGCGTTGGCGATCCGCAGGATCGCGGTCAGCTTGGCGATGATGAGGTAGGCGTCATGATCCAGTCCGCGGCTCAGAAACGCCGTGCTCTCATAATAGTCAAACTCCTCATGGTTATAGCGTACCACGTTGGCGACGATGGCGCGCTCCCTGTGGGAGAGACCTATGATCTCCGTGGAAAGGATGATATTGTAGGAGCACTCCGCCAGATTGATCAGGTTGATGTATTTGCCGCAGTCATGCAGGATCGTCGCGATCTGCAGTAGCAGCCGCTCCCTTCCACCCAGGCCATGGGTCTCTCCCATGGCATCAAAGATCGCAAGGCAGATGGCCTGCAGCGTCTCACTCCTGGATTTGCTCCCCTGATATCGCTTGGCGATATTGCGGGCACACGCCACGATATCCTGCTCAAAATCATGGGGTTCTACCAGGAGTCCCCGCTCCTCGGCGTACTCATAGGCGATTCCGTCGCAGAGGGTCACACCGGGAGCCCAGAGCGTCTCCGCCCCCAGATGGGAGATGATGCATTTCACCAGCAGCCCCGAGATGTACATGAGCTGCACATTATCTTCAGAAATATCCAGGAGTTTCGCCGTCTCCCGGCTCGAATGATTCAGCGTATCGTCGATGTAGGCGACGAACTGCTTCGCATTCACGACGCCCTGCTCCCCGCCGGTCTTCAGCCGGCTGATCACCGGACTCACATAATCATCCAGCAGGACGATGTTCTCCACTCTCCGGTCCTTCACGATCATCTTGGTGAAGATCGACAGCTGGGAACTGACCAGCTCCGTCACCAGCTGATCATACCTGCGGATCCCCGCGCCGATGTGATCCAGCGTGGAACGCATCCGCAGCACCCCCATACGGAAATTCTGGGTGGAAACCAGCGTATCCTTATCGAAGAGGGAGATCTGGAGACTGCCGCCACCGATATCCACAATGGCCGCCGGACGTTCAATGGCCCGGGCAAATGCCTGGGTATCCAGAGCCACAGATT
>JAFSYF010000112.1 GCA_017443695.1 Butyrivibrio sp. | reverse complement strand
CCTATATCCGGGCGCTGTTCAACAACACCTTCAAGACCAATACCCATCTGGAGCGTGCGCTGATGACCGGGATCACCCGTGTGAGCAAGGAGTCCATTTTCTCTGATCTGAACAACCTCAAGGTCATCACGACCACATCCATGAAATATACCACCGCCTTCGGTTTCACAGAGGAAGAGGTCTTTGCCGCCATGGATGAGCAGGGCTTTGACCCTGGGTTGAAGGAGACGGTCAAGTATTGGTACGATGGTTTCACCTTTGGGGACACGCCGGACATCTACAATCCATGGTCCATCACCTCCTATCTGGAAGAAAAGGAATTCAATACCTACTGGGCAGACACCAGCAGCAACGGTCTGGTAGGAAATCTCCTGCGTGCGGGGAATCGCGAATTCAAGGAGAGCTTCGAACAGCTGCTGAATGATGAAAGCATTCAAACTGAACTGGATGAGCAAATCGTATTCTCCCAGTTGGGCCAGAAGAGCAGCGCCGTTTGGAGCCTGCTGGTGGCCTCGGGTTATCTCAAAATCGTGGAGGTAGATCGGCGGGATCGGGCGATAAGGCGACCTGTATATACCCTGAGATTGACCAACCTGGAGGTCAAGTGGATGTTCTATGATCTCATCTCGGTTTGGTTCGATAATAGAAGCGATGCGATGCCGAATTTCATCAAATGCATGCTCGCCGGCAACGTGGAGGACATGAATAACTACTTGAACCGGATCGCCCGCGATACCTTCAGTAGCTTCGATACCGGAACCCATCCCTCAGAGTCAGCACCGGAGCGCTTCTACCACGGCTTCGTCCTGGGACTGCTGGTGGATAAGGCTGCAGACTATGTGGTGAAATCCAACAGGGAAAGCGGTTATGGCCGCTATGATGTGGTGATGGAACCCAAGGATATCCAGAACCCCGCGGTCATCATGGAATTCAAGGTCTATGATGAGCGGAAAGGAGAACAGGAATTGTCGGATACCGTTACAAACGCCCTTCAGCAGATCGAGGACAAGCATTACGACACGGATCTCCTCGCCCGGGGTATTCCGCAGGAGAGGATATACAAGTACGGATTCGCTTTCCGGGGGCGAGAGATCCTGATTGGGATGGAGTGAAGCCGGAACCATTCTTTGAAAAGTCAGCGGTATTTTGGGCATCGTTTCGATCAAAACAGTAAACGGTTGTCTCCTTTTTGATCTGATGAATACATCGCACAGAATAAAGTCGGCATTAGGGATCAGCGGTGTTTAGACGGAGTGTTATCCCTGCTATGCTTGATGATCTGTTCGAGGGATAAACAGAGACCATTACGGTTTGCGGTCTCTGATGGATGATGGCGAGGTGCGCAACGATCGACAGGTGTCAATCAATCCTCACCCCATCCCAATGAGGATCTCACTTCCTCTGAAGGCGAAGCCGTATTTATAGATCCTATCCTGTGGGATGCCGCGGGATATGAGATCCGTGTCGTAGCGCCTGTCCTCGATCTGGAGCAGGGCATTTGCTACGGTGTCTGACAGTTCTTTCTCTCCGTCTTCGGCAGAGATTACCTTAAACTCCATGATAACGGCAGGATTCCTGGGATCTTTGGGTTCCATCACCACATCATAGCGGCCATAACCGCTCTCGCGGTTGGATTTCAGAATATAATCCGCTGCCTTATCAGCCATCAGTCCGAGGACGAATCCGTGGTAGAAGCGCTCAGGCTCAGATTCGGAGGGGTGTGTGCCTGTATCGAAGCTGTTGAAGGTGGCAAGCGCGACCTTGTTCATATAGCGGTTCATATCTCTGACGTTGCCGTTGAGCATGCATTTGATGAAGCCTGGCATGTTACTGCCTGCGCTGAACCACCGTTTGATCAGGCTGAAGAACATAATCCGGACTTCGTTATTCGTCATCCGAAGCTCATATTCGGGTGTCTCATCATCCACATTCTCTCTGGATACGCGTTCAATCTTGAGATAGCCGGAGGCAACCAGCAGACTCCATATCGCACTGGGATTGCCCTCCAGATCCGAGAAGACAATCTGCTCATCGATCTGCGAGATGATGCTTTCCCTGTTCAGGAGCCGCTCAAAGTCCTCCTTGATCTCGACATCCCCTGTACGCAGCAGTTCTCCCACCAGACCGTTGCTGCTGGTGTCCGCCCAGTAAGTGTTGAATTCTTTTTCCTCCAGATAGGAGGTGATGGACCAGGGATTGTAGATGTCCGGCGTGTCACCAAAGGTGAAACCGTCGTACCAGAATTTGACCTTCTCCTTCAGCCCTGGGTCGAAACCCTGCTCATCCATGGCACCAAAGACCTCTTCTTCTGTGAAACCGAAGGCAGTGGTATATTTCTTGGATGTGGTCGTGATGACCTTGAGGTTGTTCAGATCAGAGAAAATGGACTCCTTGCTCACACGGGTGATCCCGGTCATCAGCGCACGCTCCAGATGGGTATTGGTCTTGAAGGTGTTGTTGAACAGCGCCCGGATATAGG
>JAFSYF010000111.1 GCA_017443695.1 Butyrivibrio sp. | reverse complement strand
TATCAGGGTCAAAAGCCCGACAGGCACCTACCCCATTTCTATGCGCGGGAGCTACGTATATAACATTGAGGACCAGTGATGGAGAGGGATGTTTCCGTCGACAACAGCAGAGCGATCAGAGCCAAAACGGACGATGCCGCGCGGGAGCGGTTCCTCTCCGAGGAGCGGACGCATATCCTGCGACTGACCGGCCGCATCCTGGGACGCGCCATCACGGACAGTGACGACGAGTGGTCCATCGCACTGATGGCGACCTCGGAGGCACTGGGATCCTATGACGTCTCCCGCGGCAGCTTCTGGAGCTATGCGGCCATCGTCATCCGCAGCCGTCTGAACGATTGGTACCGTTCGCCTGCCTCCGGCAGGTCCGAGGAGCTCATGGTGGCACCCGACACCTTCAGCGGCGAACTCACGGACAGTGAGGATGGGACGAACGCGCTGCGCCGGGAGGTGGCGGAACAGACGTCGGTTTCCGTCGATACCGGACTGCGGGATGAGATTGAGGCGCTGACACAGGAGCTTGCGCCCTATGGCATCGACTTCTTTGCCCTGGCGGAAGTCTCTCCCAAGACCGCCAAGACCCGCACTGCCTGCGGGGAGGTGCTGGCGGCCATGCGGACCCCGCCGCCGCTGATCCCTCTGCTGCGGGAGAGGAAGCTCCTGCCGATCCGCGAGCTGGGACAGAGAATCCGGGTCTCGCGCAAGCTGATCGACAGGCATAGACGGTATCTGATCGCAGCCTCCCTCATCCTGTCGGGGGATTATCCGGGGCTTGCGGAGTATATGCCGTGACAGAATCAACACTGCGGACACATCCTCAGAAGATGCAGAAACAGTACTACAGACTGTTTTGACAGTTACCGCAACATTGATCTTATATGGGAGAGAACGCATGAGAGCTGTTATCATGGAATTACGTGGGGAACAGGCCGCTGTCCTGGACGGGAGCGGTGTCTTCCGCGTGATTCCCAATAAACAGTATCAGATCGGTCAGGTGGTGGAGCTGCCGGAGGTGTTCGCACCGGTTACCGCAGACAGGCCATCCGGCCGGCCGGTGTGGCATGCACGCCGGATTGGTCAGCACCTGCTGCCTGTGGCAGCAGCCCTTGTACTTGCCGCGGGTACCGGTGGCCTCACGGTCTATGCCACACCCTGCACCACGCTGACGCTGGATGTGAATCCCTCCCTTGGCTACGACATCAATCTCTTCGACCATGTGGTTTCCGTCAACGCCTACAACGAGGAGGCGGCAGCGCTGTTATCCGGCATGGGTGAGTCCATGTGTGGTCTGCGGACCGATGTGGCCGTGGAGAAGACACTGATCCGGTTGCAGGAGGATGGGTATCTGTCAGAGGATGAAACCCCGGTGCTGGCCTCCGTGTCAGGATATTTCGATCAGACCAGTGATCGGACAATGCGGCGTCTCCATGAGGGAGAGGCGCGGTTCCAGACAGCGCATGGGGAGGTACTCTCCACAGAAACGGTGGAGGTATCCCGGGATGTCGCACAGGAGGCCAGGCGCCGCGATGTCAGCGCCGGCAAGCTGGAGCGTGTCCGCGAGCTACGTGATAAGCTCACAGAGGGGGGTGCGTCGCCGGCGGAGTTTGATGAGGAGGCCTGGCTCTCCCATTCGGTGCAGGAGATCGAAGATGCCTTCCGGCGGTCGCCGGCATCACAGACAGATACAACTGCACCTGCGCCGCAGACAGATACGCCCGCAGAACCTGCACCCACGCCACAGCCGGATGCATCGACGGAGGATGTGCCACAGGCGCAGCCCCAGACAGCGATAGAGGATGTGCCGCAGGCGCAGCCGCAGCGCGACCTGCCGCAGGCAGATGAACGGCAGGGAGACGTCCCGCCAGAGGATGATCGTCAGGCAGACGTGCCCCGGGGGGAGGAACGCCAGGGCGGTATGCCGCAGGCCATGCCCGTAGAGCGAGAGTCGCAGCCGAAGGAGGAAAACCGTCCGCCGCAGCAGATGCAGGAACGGCCGCCACAGGGCGAGGCGCGTCCGTCAGAGGACGCCGGGCATCAGCCGGAGCAGAACGGACAGCCGCCACAGAGCGGGACGCGCCCGTCAGGGGGAATCGGGGATCAGCCGGAACAGAACGGACAACCGCCACAGAACGAAATGCAACCGTCGGAGGAGCAGGGACGTCCGCCGCAGGAAGGATCTGGCCAGGCGATGCCGCAGGAAGGGGAATCCCACCCACAGGAGCAGATGACTCCATCTCGTGATCCCGGTTCTCCGCCCGGGGCAGATGAAGGGCGGCCTGGAGAACAGGCACCGTCACAACCCGGTAGTCCCTCCGACGAAAACGGACGTCCGCCGCAGGAGCAGGGACGTCCGTCACAGGAGGGGCAGCAGCCGCCACAGGCGCCGCCCCAATAAACACTCTTATATCACTTACTTCACCACTACCCTGATCGTTTCGGTCAGGGTAGTCCCGTCTGAGGACGTCACCCTGAGAACCGCCTTATACTTGCCGGCGGGGGTTCCCTTCTTGACGATGACCTTGCCATTCTGCTTCACCTTGATGTAACGGCCGGCATCGCCCTTATACCGTGAGACGCTGACCGTGGCGTTACTGTCTGCCAGGAGCTTATAGGTCTGCTTCTGTGCAGCCAGCTGTTCCGTACGGAAGGTCTTCTTCGTATTCTGCAGCGTGATGGTGGAGGCTTCCGTTGGTGTCTCCTCCACCGTTTCCGTAGAGGTACTCATCCCGC
The DNA here is from genome assembly GCA_017443695.1 of Butyrivibrio sp. Classification (GTDB taxonomy): domain Bacteria; phylum Bacillota; class Clostridia; order Lachnospirales; family Lachnospiraceae; genus Butyrivibrio. The sequence goes on along the minus strand of JAFSYF010000111.1, from coordinate 5,567 downwards.
TGTACGGATGTGTGGCATCATAACTGGTGCTTCCCACGGTCAGAGTGTAGCCATTGTAGTTGATGGACCCGCTGCCGGACAGGGTGGATACCGTACTGTCCCCGGTCAGGATCCAGCTCGCCGTATCGGCGATGGTCATGTCGACGGTGCCCCGCTCGGAGACGCTGCTGTTGATGGCTCCGGTGTATGTGCTGCCGCTGCCCAGCCGGAAGGTCAGACTGGAGGCATTGCTGTTGCCATTCACGGTGGCATTGCTCACCAGGATATCGCCGGAGAGCGTCTGATTCGTGGTGGTGAGGGTCGCCTGATTGGCAGCGCCGGACCATCCGTCGTTGGAGACATCCAGTAGGACACCGTTGCCATTGTTCGTGATCGTGACACCGGACAGAGTGATGACAGCACTGGTGTTCGTCACATGGAAGACCTCGCCGGTGCTGTTGGTGATGGAACCGCCGGTCATGGTGAACCGGCCGGTACCGTCTGCCGCATCCCCGGACATGGACTGATAGATCATGACCGCGTCATGGTGAGTCGCATTGCCGTTCGTTGTGGTATTGTTCACCGTGAGATCGGTATTCGTCAGCGTGACACTGTTCAGACCCTCGATGACCACACCCTCTGAGGTCTTCGAATATAGATCGGCATTCTGTACGGTAATGTCCGCGGTGCAGTAGATGGCAGGGGAACCCGCGCCGGAGGTACTGTAGGTGCCTCCCGTGACGTCCACCGTCCCGCCGCCGCGGTCGGTACGGATGGCAGCCGAAGACCTGCCCGAAGTGGTGATCGTCAGGTTCCTGGCATTCATGATGCCACCGCCGGTGGTCATGATACCGCCGGAGCTGTTGCCGGTGGTGGTGATCGTCACATCCTGCACGTTCACAGTGGTGCCATCGCCACTGGCGCCGTTCTGTCCACCATTACCGCCGTAGGAGAATATACCGTTGGCTCCCTCGGCATCCGAAGTGATGGTGCCGCCGCTGATGGTTAAGACCGCGCCGTCCTTTGCCAGGACCGCTGCGTTCTGGCCATAGAAGTTCGTGTTATCGCCGCCGTCGCTGTCGCCGGACTTATTGACCGTCAGGTTCTTCTCTGTGACGGTGGCGCCGGTGACCAGCAGCGCGATCTGATCCGATGCGGTGGCGGTATACTGCTGACCACTCTCCGTCGCATCCGACGAAAGGGTCTTAGCCGCATCGTAGGTTGCGCTGCCCGCATTTCCACCCGGTGCGCCACCGGGGCCTCCCTGGCCGTTCATGCCGCCGGGTCCTCCTGCACCGTCCGGCGGATTCCCGGGTGCCTCCGAGCCACTGGGCGGCGTCGGCGGTGTATTCCCCGCCGCCATGGCCGTAACCTGCCCAAACGCGGATGCCGTGAGGAAGGTGCTGAGTGCGATCGCTGTCATCTGGATTCTTCTGTGTTTCATATGTGTCTCCTTTCCGTGTGAACCGGGTAAAATTTGCATCTATAGTGCTATACGGAGACACGCCCTCCGGAAATGGGGTCATGGGACTTTTTTTCATAATTGATTAAAACAGCTTCATCTGCTGCTCCACCACCTCTATGTGTGACGGCAGGATCGTAGCGGGCTCTGTCCCACGCAGGTGCTCCGAGCGCAGATACTGCAGGCCGTTTCTCAGCCTCGCCGCCACAAGATTCAACACATAGATGTTGTCAAAACGACCGTATATGGCATCTCCTCCCAACCCGGAGAGACAGATCAACTGCGTATGGTTCTTCTGTGCCAGTTCCATCATCGGCCGGAGCAAATGCTCCGAATAAGTCAGACCAAAGGGATTATCCATCAGCAATACCTTTCCTTCATTACGGTCTGCAAACAGATCGTTATCATCCCGCCGGATATAGTGCAAAAGACTGGTCAGAATGACAAAAGTGGACAGGAAACCCTCTCCTCCGGAGTTCTTGGCAACATCCGACCAGGCGATCGGATACTCCCGCTCCTTTTCAATCTTATACAACTGGATACGGATATTCTGTAAGCCGATGACGCCATCATAGAGCGCATGTATGTTGATCTGGGTGCCCAGATACTCCTCCGTACGGTCCCCCGCACGGTGGAGAGACATACAGTGCGCAATAATGGTCTTCAACCTGTCCTCCAGACGGATCCGATAGAGTTCCTCGTTCTCCTGCCAGGATGGACAGGTGATCTGCAGCATCCTGATCGAACGATCCCGCACCGGGATGGTGGAATTGCTGTCTATCTTGCCGATTTCCCCATGTACATCACGCAGATAGTCCATCAGTCCAGACTGGATGCTTGCCTTCTCATCATCAATCAGCCGCAGCTCCGCTCCGGCCTTGGCCAGCTGATCATCGAAGGCCTGCAGGGTCAGTTCGATCTGCCGCAGCACCTCTTCCGGCTGATCCACCATCCGCAGCATGGCTTCCAACGGCTTATGGAAAAAAGGATCCCTGAAAAGCTCCCGTGCCAGCAGGAGGTTCAGCGCATCTGACAGGACATTGCGCCGTTTCTGTCGCTCTTCCCGCGCCTGATCCAGCGCACGCACAAGTCCCGTCCTGAACTTCTTCAACGCTTCCCCGGACATCGATACAAACTGCTCCTCCCAGACCAGGGGTTCCCCGGATGCCGGTTCCTCTGTGCCCTCCAGTCCAACAGACGCATCCTGATAGTCCCGACGCCTTTTCTCCAGTGTCCGTTCTTCCTCCTGCAGCTGTTTACAGGCATACTCCAGCATCTTCAGCGCTTCCTCATAATCCCGAGGAATGATCTCCTCCTCTGGCAGGGGCGCTGATCGCCCGGTTTCCTTCTGCATCTGCGCCAGCCGGTCCTCGATCCTCGTCTGCAACATGGAGACCTGCTTATCCTCCATATGAAAACGAGTTTCCTTCTCTTTGAGCCGCTGCTTCAGCTGCTTCGTCTGACGATGCCCTTCTTCTTCCTCCTCCTGCCGGTACGGATGCTGCGCCCAGTCATCGGCATTCAGTCCGTTCTTGCGACATTTTGCAGACAGTTCCTCCGTCACACGCTGCAACCGTTCCTTCTGATGATCCCTGCTCTGCTCCAGGAGGCGCACTTCTCCGGACAGTTCCTCCGTGATGGCACGGTATTCCGCCTCCATGGCCATCAACTGCTCCCTGTCCGGTTCGGGTATGCTCTCTTCACCATCCCCGTCAGGGATAAAGCTCTCATAACGGCGGCAGTTTTCTTCCGCCTCCTCCAGATCCCTCCTGCGCAGACTGATCTCCCGTTCTGTCTCCGCACATTCTTTCTGACATTTTCGGATGCTATCCCGGGTGAGCGCCTTTCTTTCCATCAATCCTGCGCGCTCGGTGTTCAGCAGCTCCCTTTCCACCAGATCTTTCAGATACTGTTCATAGCGTGCACGCAGCGTCTCCAGCTGGTGAACCTGATCCTCCAGCGTCAGCTGCCGCTCCTCCAGCGCGATCTCCTCCTTACGCAGTGCCTGTATACGCTGCCGGTTTTCTTCCCGCTCCGTCTCCAGCTGCTGCAGCTCCTGCTCCGAGTTTTTCAGCTTCTCCTGCAGCATCGCCAGATGTTTGGATATCTGCTCCATCAGTGCAAGTGTCAACCGCTGCATCCGCAGTGTTTCCCTCCTGCGGATGGTCTCGTCTCTCTCACCGCGACGAACCTCCAGTTGCTGATGGAGCTTATTCAGTTCGTCCTGTTTCCTGCAGATCAGACGATCCCGCTTCTCCTCATCCAGCAGATCCTCATGGAAATGAATGAAGAAGCGAAGATGCCCCTCCAGTGTCACCAGACGCTCTGCCGTATTCGGATCTGCCTCCGGCATAATCCCCTGCTCCAGATCCTGCCGTAACAGGATGGGTACCGGCATGGATGTATAGAGCTCATCAGCTTCCTTCTGCAGTCTCTGGTATTCTCCCTCCGTCATAATCAACGCATAGGGCAGGAAAGGATTGCGATGCACCAGCTTCAGATTATCTGACGGCTCTTTCTGATTTCTCCGCAGCCATTCCAGTCCATACAGAATGGGTATATCCAGCCGTTCCAGTCCCTCCCTCAGATGCTCCGGCAGCTCGCCGAGCCGATCCTGCTCCAGAGCCTGCAGTTCATCCCTGGCTCTGGTCTCCTGCTCCTCCAGTGCGCGGATCCGTACATCCTGCTCCGAGATCCTGCGGTCACACGCAGCCAGAAGTCCCGATGTATCATAGAAGTCATCGTCCGTATCACCCAGGCCCAACTGCAGAAAACGCACGATCTCCCTTCTCGTGTCCTTTTCCTCCGTCAGTGCACGGTACTCCTCCTCATTCTCCGCCTGCTCATGCAGAAGTGCCTGACGTGCCAGTTTTCTGTCTGACAGATCACTGATATACTTCTGTTCCTTCTTCTCCCGACGATCCAGTTCAGTCTGTGTCTGCTTCAGCGTATCTGTACACTGCTGCCGCTCGCGTTCCAGGTCTTCCTGCGCTATGGCCAGTATTCCCTCCTCATAGCGGCCGAGGACGTTACGCTGGAAGGACATTCCATATCTGCTGTGGTATGCCTCCTCTGTCTCATCATAAGCGGCGATCCTGGCGCGTAGTGAACCCAGCGTCTGATCCGCTCTTCCTATACTTTCCTCGGTCTCCTGCAGCAGCAGCTGTTTCTCTTCCTGCTGCTGTCTGAGCTGCTCCGCCAGGGCTTCTTTTCTGCTGACATCCTCCTTTGTATCCCGACAGACTGATCTGTAGGCGACATACAGCTGTCTCCCCAACGCCTCCCTGCGCGGCGCCATCTCCTCATCCTGCTGTCTGGCAGCCAGCAGCCTAGCGCTGATATTCTCCAGTTCCTACAGCTCTGCCAGACGTCTCTCATCCAGTCTGCTGCAGTCGAGGATCTGCAACAGCCGCTCTGTTTCTGCCAGCGCTCTCTCGATTCCCTCCATCTCCAGACTGGTCAGGGACCGATTTTTCTCTGCCGTATCCTTATCATGTAAAAACGAATGAATATCCGCGGAAAATCGTTCATAAACGAGATGCTCCATTTCTTCGCGCTTCTGCTCATATGTCTGTTCACAAGTCTCAATCCGCGTCGCCACTTCCTGCTCCAGCCGATTCATCTCCTGAACAAAACCGGTGATCCGCTGCTTTCTTCCGCGGATCTCCTCCTGTGCATGCAGCAGAGATCGGGCCATAGAACGGATGCTCTGCGCCTGCTCTTCCTGCTCCGGTGCCACCAGGCCACGAAAAGAATGTATGTCTTCCCTTCGTTTGAGGATTCCTTCATTCTGCCAGCACTGTCTGGCGTGGGAGGCCAGGCTCTGTGCGAAGCCCTGCATCCTGCTGCCCTCCAGATCCAGCTTCTTCTCCACCGTTTTTAAGAACCACTGATCGACGAGCCCACGCTCATCCTTACAGTCGGCAAAAAGCTCTGCAAGACCTCCCTCTTTGAGGTTGACCTTCTTGATGATCTCCTCCCACTCCTTGTAATCGATCTTGTACTCCCGCAGCTTCTCGAAATACAAACGTTGCTGCACACTCTGTCCGATATCAAAGAACATGAACTTCGACTGTCTATCCTTCTTTAAATCCTCGAAGAGCTGCCTGCAGGCACTGAACTGCCG
>JAFSYF010000110.1 GCA_017443695.1 Butyrivibrio sp. | reverse complement strand
GTAGCACCAAGATCCAATAATTGCAAACACAAGTTTGTCATAATCAGGGACATCAGGATGAAACATAAAGGAAAATATATCCGGCAGCAGCTCTATGACGCCGGTGTACAGGAAAAATACGAAATACTGCTGCCCGACATGGTGGATGAAGCAGAGAAGCGTTTTACGCGTAAGCTTCTGCGCGGCAGCGATTATTTCGGCGGCTTTAACCGCAAGGATTCGATCACACCGGAGCACCTGGAGAAGCGCCTGAATATCATCCGGGATCGTTTCGATCCCGATTACGTGGGGCGTGTATTGGGGATTTATCGTGGCGGATCTCTCGTCATTGAGCAGCTCTGCCACAACTATCCGGAATTCATCGAACTTCGGGCCCGCATGGGCAAAGGTGAGTTTCAGAGTGCCATCGCGGATTTTCTAAGGGAGGAACTCCACCGGCGCGGCGGCTTCTATGACCGGCTCATGGCACGCTTCACCAGGGAGAAGCTCCTGACGCTTCTGGCCACGGATTCACGCTTCCGTTTTGCCGCCAGTGCCCTGCTGCGCAAGACACAAATCCTGGAGGCGCTCTCCAGGGATTTCATGAACTCCACGCCGGACAACTATGCATCCCTGTATCCGGCTGCCCGCGCACTCACCCGGGAGTTCATCTTCCATATCGGCCCCACCAACTCCGGCAAGACCTATGAGGCCATTCAGGCGCTCATGGCAGCGCCGACGGGCGCTTATCTCGCCCCTCTGCGTCTGCTGGCCTATGAGCAATATGAGAACATGACGGCTCATGATGTCCCCTGCTCCATGATCACCGGAGAGGAGCGGATCCTGGTGCCGGGAGCCAAACATCAGGCCTCCACCATAGAGATGATGGATCTGGAGGCGCGCTATGACACCGTGGTCATTGATGAAGCCCAGATGATTGCCGATCCTTCCCGGGGTGGTTCGTGGACCGCAGCCATCCTCGGTATTCTGGCAGATCATATCCATGTCTGCGCCTCCGAGGATGCGCTGGAATGCATCACACGGATGGTGGAGGACTGTGGCGATACCTGGACTGTGCAATACCATAAACGCAAGACACCATTGATACCGGAGACGGATGAGTTCCATTTCCCCAGGGATGTACAGGACGGCGATGCACTGATCCTGTTCTCCAGGCGGGATGTACATGCCTGCGCCGCCGATCTGGCAGACCGCGGGATCTCCTGCTCCATTATCTACGGTAACCTGCCCTATGATGTTCGCCACCAGGAGGCAGAGAAATTCGCCCACGGCGAGACCCGGGTCGTGGTCGCAACGGACGCCATCGGTATGGGGATGAATCTGCCCATCCGACGGGTGGTCTTCCTCAAGACGGATAAGTTAGACGGCAAGGATGTGCGGGAGCTCTCCCCCTCGGAGATCAAACAGATCGCCGGACGGGCCGGCCGCTACGGGATTTATGACCAGGGCTTTGTCACCGCCTTCGCCGGACTGAAATTCATCCGCTGGAGTCTGCGCCAGCCCTACGAACCCATCGAGAAGGCCGTCATCAATATTCCGCCGGTATTCTTTGAGAGTGAAGGCAAGATCTCCGAAATCCTGGATGCCTGGAATGGTATGCCTGCCACCCAGGACTATGAGAAAAGCGATATCGAAATCAAGATTGCCCTGGCCAGGGAGCTGGAGGAGTACTCTGATAATAAGGGACTGATCCTGGAGTTCACCTCCATCGCCTTTGATGAGAAGAACGCGGTGGTTCACGGGATCTGGCTGGAGTTGTTCCGCTGCATGGTGGAGGGGATGGAGCCTGATCTGGAGGAGACCTTCCGTGAATTTGACCCCGCCCGCTGCGAACCCACCATCCGCAATGCGGAGGTTCTGGAGACCATGTACAAGGTCTATGACCTGCTCTACGTCTATGTGAGCAAGCACGGTTCGCAGGAGGACGAGGCGCAGATCATCCGGACCAAAAGGGCCATCTCGGACAAGATTATCGAAATCCTCGCCAAGAACAAATTCCAGAAGCGCGTCTGCATGACCTGCGGCAGGAAGCTGCCCTGGTTCTACCCCTATCGCGTCTGTGAACAGTGTCACAACCGTGAGCGAAGAAGAAAGTAGATCGCTAAGTTGCTATTCACAGCCATCATTCGGCGTCACCATTCGCAGGGATTGTGAATGGTGACGCCGTTTACTGCCGCAACTGCAGCTCAGCTCAGTTCTGCGATGTCGTAGATCAGACGTTCCGTATCTGCCCAGCCCAGGCAGGGATCTGTGATGGATTTGCCGTAGATGCCCTCACCGATCTTCTGATTGCCCTCTTCGATGTAACTTTCAATCATCACGCCCTTGACCAGGTTGTGGATATCTTGGGACAGTCGTCTGGAATGCAGTACCTCCTTAACGATGCGAATCTGCTCCCGGAATTTTTTGCCGGAATTGTTATGGTTCGCATCGATGACGACTGCTGGGTGATCGATCTCCCTCTGTGCGTACAGCTCCTGCAGTAGACGCAGGTCCTCATAGTGATAATTGGGGATGGACTGTCCGTGCTTATTGGAGGATCCGCGCAGCACACAATGCGCCAATG
>JAFSYF010000109.1 GCA_017443695.1 Butyrivibrio sp. | reverse complement strand
CCCTTTGTCAGGCGAACCGGTCCGTCACCCGGGTCCGGAGCCTGCGTGTCTTCCGCGTCTTCTTTCCGGTAGATCTCCCTGAGTTCATCCACGCTGATGCCGCAGCGGTATTGGCGGGTGTCCTCAAACTCAAGGATCGGCATCTGGTTATACCGGCACTGCGGCATGGCATACCGGCAGCGCTCTGCAAACCGGCAGCCGGCAGGCGGTCTCTTGAGGTTTGGCGGAGTACCCGGTATCGCCGTAAGCTTGGCTTCCCTCGTGCCTTCTTCCGGAACGAGGATGGAATTCATCAGTCCGCGCGAATACGGATGGACCGGATCAAACACCATCTGCCGGGCACTGCCCCGTTCCACAATCTGTCCGGCATACATGACCATGATGTCGTCCGTCACATTGTACAGAAGCGGCAGCTCGTGTGTAATGAAGATCATGGCCTGGATATAGCCGCGGTCCATCATGTCGCGAAGCATCTTGATGACCATCTTCTGGCTGGTCACGTCCAGTGCCGAGGACGGTTCATCCGCGATCAGGACCTTGGGTTTCAGAATCGTGGAGATCGCGATCACCACGCGCTGTTTCATGCCTCCGGAGAGTTCCACGGCATACTTATCCAGCGCCTCCAGCGGGAGTCCCAGTTCCTGGAAGCGTCCTTTGGCCATCTCGTAGATATCCTTCTTGTTCGCCTTCGGATCATGTGCCAGGATGACGTCTTCAATGAACTTGTGGATCTTGCGGGTCGGATTCAGCGCATTCATGGCGGCCTGGGGAATATACGCGATTTCCGTGCCCAGTACGCTCTTGCGCACATCGTCCGGATCCATGCCGGAGATGTTCTTTCCGTCGATGATGATGTCCCCGCTCATGTAGTGCAGCGGCGGAAAGTAATAGCCCATGAGGCTAAGCGCCAGGGTGGATTTGCCACAGCCGGACTCGCCGGCAATGCCCAGGCTCTTCCCCTGTTCAATCTTTAGCGACACGTGATCGACTGCGTAGACGTCTTCACGAAAGCGTGTAACGTATTTGGTTGTCAGTCCTCTGACTTCCAGCATCGTTTTGCCCATGTTCCGTCCCTCCTTAGTCTCTCAGCGTCGGGTTGAACACCTGGTCAAGGCCGGTATTCATGAGGTTCAGTGAGAAGGTGATGAGGGCTATCACCCCGATGACAGGGAAGTATGCCCACCAGGAGCCTGCCAGATGCGCCGAGTACAGCATGGCCCAGTTCATCATAAGACCGAGGGTCGCCGTCTTCGTCGTGGAGGGTCCAAGGCCTAGCAGGGACAGCTGCGCTTCCGAAAGGATGGCCGAGCTGATCTGCAGGATGAAGGCCATGAACACGTAGGACATGATGTACGGCAGGATATCCGTCATGATGATGCGGAACAGGCTGTGGCCTGACAGTTTGGACAGGTTCACGTGGTCACGGTTGCGCAGGGAGATGACCTGTGAACGCACGGAACGCGTGGTCCATGTCCAGCTTGTGAGACCAATGACCGTAGCCACGACCATGGGGCCGCGTGCTTCCTGGCCAATGGAGTAGTTGATCAGGATCAGCAGAATGAAGCTCGGGATGACGGTAAAGATG
>JAFSYF010000108.1 GCA_017443695.1 Butyrivibrio sp. | reverse complement strand
CGTCCTTATCCGGCATCATATGATCCAGGAAGATCACGTCATAGTGCTCTTTGACAAACAGCGCCAGGCAGGCGTCGCCGCTCTCCGCCGTATCGATGCGGAGCTTCGTCCGTTTGAGGAGGTTGACAAACACGGTGAGGTTCACCGGCGTATCGTCCACCACCAGCACCCGGGCATCCGGTGCCGTGAACTCCTCATGGTAGTTGGCCCGCTCGCTTAAGGACCGCCGGAAGGCCTCCTCAAAATCACCGATGGGCTCCCATTTCACAACTTTCTGCTCCAGTTCGAAGGAGAAGACCGAGCCCTTCCCATACTCGCTCTCCACCTCCAGATGGCTGTTCATCATGGCCAGGAACCGCTGGGTGATCGCCATGCCCAGGCCCGTGCCCTCGATGTTCCGGTTCCTCTTCTCCTCGATCCGTTCAAATGCGACGAACAGCCGGTCGATGTCCTCCGGCTTGATGCCGATCCCGGTGTCCGCCACACTGACCTGCAGTCGGACCGTGTCCGGTCGGTCCTCCATCCGCTGCGCATGGAAGGAGAAGGTGACGCTCCCCTGCCTGGTGTATTTGACGGCATTCGTGAGGATGTTGATGATAACCTGCTTGATCCGGACCTCATCGCCGTGCAGCATGGCAGGGATATCCTGGTCGATATTCAGGTGAAAAGCGAGGCCTTTGTCCTCCGCCTTCTTCTGCACCATGTTGACCAGGTCACTCAGCAGGGAGGCCGTACTGTAATCCACGTTGATGATCTCCATTTTGCCCGCTTCGATCTTGGAGAAATCCAGAATATCGTTGATGATGGTCAGCAGCGTCTTGCCCGCGGTCCGGATGCTCTCGGCATGCATCCGGATATTCTCATCCCGGGATTCCCGGAGTACCATCTCATTCAGGCCGAGAATCGCATTCATGGGCGTGCGGATGTCATGGGACATAGTGGAGAGGAAGTAGGATTTGGCCTCGTTGGCCTGGTTGGCCTGGAGCGCGGCCTCCGACAGCCGGTGATTGTAGTTGATCATGACCATGGAATTGAAGATCAGCAGCAGCAGGAACCCCAGGGCCGCGATACCCAGGAGCAGCCAGTCGATCGACCGGTTGGCCATCAGATCCTTCGCGGGGATATAGGCCAGCAGAAACCATGAGTTGATCGTCTCCAGCGGGGTGTAGGCCAGGACACACTCCTCTCCCTTTGCGTTTCTGATCATCATGGTACCTGTCCCGCCGGTGATCTCCCGGATCACCTGCGCGTATTCCTCTGCCGTTGCCGCATTGTAGGACTTGTAGTATTCGAAGAAATTGCTGTTCTTGAAGGACTTCCCATGGACGACGTAGTTCCCGTCCCGGTCCACGAGGCTGATCTCCAGATTCTCATGCTCGCCTTTCAGGAAGATGAGCTTCTGCTCCAGGCGGCTCAGCGGCACAACACGCATCAGCAGCCCGTCTCTCGGCGCACCGCTCTCCCCGTCCAGCACCGTCACCTGATGGAAGAAAGCGATGGACTGCACACCGTTCATGGGGTTCGTATAGGCCCTTGACAGATGGACAGCAGCCTCTGCGTCGCTGATGTCATCCATGTTGTCAAGGATATTGATATTCCGGTAGGAAACGGTATAGACGCCGGGATCCGTTACGGCGGCCGTTGTCGAGAGACCATCCCGCCCCGGGCTGTCCGGAAAGATCAGATGCCCCTCGATCTCCGGGGATATCTTGGCCTTCCGGATGAAGGAGATCGCCTCCTCCGCGGTCATCGGCGCGCCATCCTCCGAGGAGCGGTTGATATAGTTCGACCATATATCGCAGAGGTGCTGCTCATCCTCCAGGTAGTTGGCAATGATCTGATTGGTGGTCACGGTCAAATTCTCAAAGGCGATGATCTCATTCTGATAGCTCTCTTCTGCCTTCGTGTCCGCATACCTGAAGATAAAGAACAGGATGAAGCCCATGATCAGAAAATTGATTATAATGGTCAGTCGTCTATTCATCCACCGCGCTCCGGAACGTTGATGCCAGCAATAACGATACCTATTATAACATCTCCGACAGTGCTTTCGCCACGTTCCTTATCGATTATTCACGGGGCCTGTATAAACCACAGATGCGACAGGAATTGTGGTGTCACAGTTGGCCAATGTGGACGCACTGACGGGCATCCGCAATGAGCAAAGATGGTGTTTCAGGCTGCTTTGAAGACTTAATACATGCCCGGGCCATGTGCCGCCGCTCCTCCTTGATCCGCTCCTCCAGAATGTCCTGGGCCACATTCGCGGACGTGCGGTGTTTGTTGCTGGCATGCCGCTCAGTCAGGTTATTCATGGTGTTTTTGTACAAATTCTGGTAGGTGACCTCATGCACCCGGTCCGCCTCCTGCTGCTCCTGGCTCCTGACGGTCTGCATCTCCCCGCCCAGGTATTTCAGCAGTCCCTTGGCGCCCACCAGTCTGGAGACGCCGGCGCCCTGGGTCTTGTTCTCCACGCCGATATTGCCTGCCACCTTATTCTCCTTATCGCCCTTGGTCGAGCTGGCGATATAGATCTTGAGGTTGTCGGTGAGTCGCTCCGTGGCGGCTGTGAACTGCGGCTTCAGACGCTCCAGCTCCGCCTTGTAGGCATCCTCCGACGCGAACTTGCCCTGCTTATAGTTATTGTAGGCGGCCCGGAAACTGTTGCGCACATCCAGGAAGTTTTTCACTGCATTCCAGGCGTTGGTGTACTCGCTGGAGTCCCTGTTGAAGAAGCTGGCGACCTTCTTGGTCTCAAACATCTGAATGAGCTGATGGAGTTCTTCGCCCTTGTTCACCAGGG
>JAFSYF010000107.1 GCA_017443695.1 Butyrivibrio sp. | reverse complement strand
GAGCCGTAGCCGATGGGCTTGGCATGCGCTTCATTGTCCAGCTGCTTGGAGGATGTGCCTGTGGAAATCAGCGAATGGAATCCGGAGCAGGCGCCGCAGGCAACGGTGATAAACAGCGTTGGGAACAGCGTTCCGAGCTTGTTCGACCATCCGGTGAATGCCGGAATCGCAAATGTCGCATGACCCGTGAAGGCATTGATGAAGATACCACCGATAGCCACGATCATCATGGCATAAAGCAGGAAGCTGCTGAGGTAGTCACGCGGCTGCAGCATGATCCATACCGGGATCAGGGATGCAATCGTGATATAGATGCCGATGAAGATGATCCACGCATTACGGCTCATGGCAAATCCGCAGTTCATGCCAATCGCGATGATGATCACGATACCGATGATGCCCATGATGGTTGCCGGGCCCGTCTTGATGCCAAAGCGGTTGGTCAGCATACCGTAGAGGATGGCCAGAAGAATGAACAGCACGGAAATCATGGCTGTCGTCTGGTTTCCAGTCGGGCTTCCCACAAATCCGGTAGCCATTTCGCCCGTCTCCGCATTCGGAGCGGTGAAGAACGTACCGGCCACGACATTGACGAAGGATGCGATAACCAGGATGAGAACGAGCAGCGCAAAGATGATGAACAGCTTCTGCGCACGACGTCCCATGGAGTCCTTGATGATCTCACCAACGGACTTGCCGTCGTGACGGACGGATGCGAACAGAGAACCATAGTCCTGAAGTCCGCCGAAGAAGATGCCGCCGATCACGCACCACAGGAATACCGGCAACCAACCGAACAGGGAGGCCTGAATCGGTCCGTTGATAGGGCCCGCGCCCGCAATGGACGAGAAGTGATGTCCCATGAGGACGGCAGGCGGTGCCGCCACATAGTCAACGCCATCTTCCATGGTGTGAGCAGGCGTCTTCCGATTCGGATCGATGCCCCACTCTTTGGAGAGCCAGTTGCCATAGGTACAATACCCGATGACAAGCAGGACCACCGCTGCGCAGATGATGAGTAAAGCAGTCATAGTTTTCCCTCTTCTCTCTTTCCAAATATATTGTCAACGACCTCCGCCAGCGATTCCCCCAGCCTGTTATAGGCCCGGTTTCCGCTCACGGTGTCATAGGCAATCAACCGAAAATTGCTCCAGCCTTTCAGCATTCCGAAGTAGTTCCGGCTCCGGCGGGTCCTGCGGATCAGCCTGGCAACCGAATCCTCCATAGCCTCTGTCAGGATAAAGAGGCTGATATCGGAACCCTTCTGGTTCCATGCAGGGGTAACCTGGGACAGTCCAAGATTCCAGGCCTCCTCCACCAGATGGGCCAGCGTGTCTTCGTCCAGCACGGCTATCGTGGCAAAGTACACGTACTCGTGGGAATCCGAAGTCGAGATCTTTGCCTTCTTCGTGAGGAAGTACTGTTCGTCGTGCAGGTGAAAAACCGCTGAGGCTGCAAAGGGTACCGGTCCCTCCGAAGAAACATTGTAGTACCCTTCGTAGGAACGGAGCACCCGTTCCAGAGCATCCTGAATGTTCACGCTTTCGCCTCCGCCTCCGGACGGCCAAAGGCTGCTCCCGGCATCTTTCCCTTCAGTTCTTCAAAGGCGGCGACGGCAGCCCGTGCACCAGGCATCTGTATTTCCGCCAGTTCCCTGCCGTTCTGTGAAACAACGATGGACTCCATATCCAGACTGCCGCGTCCGCAGCACAGTCTGGCCGGCACGTTTCGCACTCTGCGGAAACATCTGTCAACCCCGGAATAGGGAACTACGTACCACTTGAGCCGAGAGCGGAAGAACATGTGGTCCTCTCCGATCTTCAG
>JAFSYF010000106.1 GCA_017443695.1 Butyrivibrio sp. | reverse complement strand
CTTCTGCCGCCTTTGCCAGGGAATTTCGCAGTTCAGGAGGCTCCAGCTCTGTCAGGGCAGGAATATCGATTGCCAGCGGACATGCCGCCAGACAGGGGCTCGTCCTTCTGGCCAGTTCCGGGAGATAGACCCCTTCCCGGATCCTGCGGATGGAATCCCCTGAAATCTTCCGGTCCACCTCTACCAGATATTCCTTCTCATGCCCGTGGGCGCTGTGCGAGACCCGTTCCACCAGTGCGCCGTCATTGGTCAGAAGCAATACTCCCTCCGATTCCTTGTCCAGACGTCCGGCATACGTCAGATTGGACGGCAGCTTCAGTCTCCTGAGTTCCTCCGTAATGGTCAGCTTCGCATGCGGATCCTTGGAGGTGCAGACAATACCCCGTGGCTTATAATACAGATAGGACGAATGAATCATCAGTGGCGTGAGCTTCCGCCCATCCAGCGTCACCACATCCGTCGGGGTCACAATCTGCCCCAGTTGACCGGGGCTGCCGTTCACCTCGACCCGTCCCTCTTCAATCAGACGATCCGCATCCCTGCGTGAACACTGGCCGCAGGCAGCAATATAGTGATTCAGCCGCAGCGTAGCTTTTTTTTGTGAATTCGCGTCATTCATGTCTTACCTGATACTGCCTCCAGTAATCCTTCACATCCTTCCCGGATCTCCCGGTATGCCGTCTCAAAATCTCTTGTATACCATGGATCATCGATTGCCTCACCCGGCCGGTCCGTATAATCCAGCATCATATGCAGCTTCCCATACGGATCCCCGCCGGCGATCTGCCGCATGCCACGCATATTCCAGTCATCCATGCCGATCAGCAGATCATACGTCTCATAATCCCTGCGTGTGAGCTGCCTGGCGCGTTTCTTGCCGACACCGAGTTCATTGTCCGGCGTCCCGATCCCATACTGCGCCAGCTTCTGTCTGGCCGGCGGATAGATGGGATTCCCGATCTCCTCCGTGGTCACGGCGGCAGAAGCGATCTCAAATTGATCCGCCAGACCGCGTTTCGTCACCAGATCCTTCAGGATGAACTCGCCCATGGGTGATCGGCAGATATTACCTGTACATACAAACAGAATCCGGTGTTTCATTGCTGCTCCTTCAGTTTCGCTGCGCGGGAATCCAGTGCCGCCTGGATCCTTTCCTGGACAATGTGTGCGATCTCCTGTGTCTTTAAGCCCGCATATGCCTCATAGGGGATGGGCTCCAGGTAATCCACATAGGTGGTCACCGGACCCAGATGTGAGCTGTTGAACACCTGATAGGAGTCATACAGCGCTACCGACACGATCGGCACCTTTGCCATCTTGGCCAGCTTGAAGCTGCCGGGTTTAAATCTCTCCAGCTCATTTTTCTTGCCCCGGATGTAAACGCCCTCCGGAAAAATAATCAGCCGCAGCCCCTCCGCCACCTGTGTGGCCCGTTCCTTGAACAAAACCAGTGTCTGCTTCAGATCCTCGATATGAAGTCTGCCTCCCTGTACAAGATCCGTGAACTCCCGGATCAGAATGCCATGGGAGACACTGTCATCAATGATAAAAGAGAGTGGCCGTTCATGTGTGTACATGATGCCCAGAACATCGTATTTCCCCTGATGATTGGGATAGAGGAGGTACCCCCCCTCTGACGGCAAATGCTCTGTTCCGCTTGCAATGGTTTTAATCCAGCCGGTACGCTTCACGATTCTGATGCAACGCTGTGCCAGCGCATAACAGTCCTCTCTCGAATGCAACTCCGGATGATCCGCATACCAGCGCATCTTGGTGATCATGTATGGCGTCCGGAATAGATTTATGAAGATGACATAAAAAAATCGGAACATAGGGGATACCCTCCTGTATCCTGACGTTCCTCTGCTCATACGAGCCAGAAGTCACTAACACCCCTTTATCATACTATGCTGGCATCGTCCGCGTCAAGTTATGGCTGTATTTTGAGCTCCACCCCCGTAACGGCGGAGGCTTCTGCCAGATAGCTGTCTGCGCGGTCTGTGTCAATATCGCGGAATGCATCATAGATCATCTTGTGTTCTCCGTCGGTCGTCATCAATCCCAGATAGAGCCGGTAAACCTCGATTTCTACAGGTGCGTCGTAGAGCCTGGAGAAGATCAGCGCATCCAGACCCGGATTATTCTCAATCTTCACATACGCATAGACAAAGGCCGCGGTCTGTACCTCCTCTCCTGCCAGAGAAGAATAGCCCAGTTCACTGACAATGACGGAGCGGGGGCTGCCTGTTCTGTCCAGCATAGGCTCTGTCAGCATATAATCCGTCA
The DNA here is from genome assembly GCA_017443695.1 of Butyrivibrio sp. Lineage (GTDB taxonomy): Bacteria > Bacillota > Clostridia > Lachnospirales > Lachnospiraceae > Butyrivibrio. The sequence goes on along the minus strand of JAFSYF010000106.1, from coordinate 3,638 downwards.
GAACCTCAATATTCTGCATGGTCAGACGGGGCGAATCCACATCATTTTTGACCTCGCTGCTGCTCTTCCAGAAGGCCGACTGGGACATCGGGAAAGAATAGGGATGGATGGACAGGCCCCAGTCTATATCCCCCTCCCGGCGAAGGATCATCGCAAATTGCTCCAGGAGATCCCTGGCATCAAAATCCCGCTTGCCGCTGAGTCCCCGGTTCCACTGCTGATCCAGGGAAATATAGACCTTAGCCGACGCATTACGACTGCGTATGGCGTTATAACACACCCGGAATGCATCCGCGTAGGCTTCCGCATAGTCAGACAGGTCCGACGTATTCATATAATTCCACTCCATCCGGGCGTTGATCTCGTTGCCGATGATCCACATACTGACCGCGCCGTGATCTCCGCCGGAATACCGTCCGGCAAGGAAGGAAGCAGCGGCGGCGACACACGATACGCCCTCCTCCGTTGCACCGTTGAACATCCGGTACAGCGCAGAGCTTTTCCCCCGGGCACTTGGATGCGTATACTCCGGAAAATGACTGACAGGAGCATCATTCAGCAGTACAACAGCCACATCCGCACCATACCCGTTCATTTTCCGGATGAAGTCATCGAAGCCCGAGAGATATTCCCGGTTATAGGAGTATTCCCTGTCGCGGTAGGAATAGTATACCGCTTTTTCCGGATCCGTTGTGATCAGCTGGCTCAGGGGGATGTTGCAGATTGTATACTGGATTCCCAGCCCCCCAACCTCTGACGCATATTCCGGCTCGACAAACAGTCCCTTCTTGGAACTGTGTGCCATTCCCCCGTATTTCACCTCCGTCAGCATCTCCGGATTTGTCACGCAGGCGGCATCCGTTAGCATACAGTACCCCTCATCGTCGCGTACCGCAACCACATACTTCTGATAGATGAGGTCCGCCGGATGATCGCTCTGTATGGAAAAAACCACCTCCGTCGCCGCTTCCTCCACCGCGATCGGCTCATCTGTTTCCCCGATGGCATCTTCGTAGAACGGCAGTGCAAACAGACAGAGCGCACCATCCCCCGTTTCAGGCAGTTCCCGGGTCCGGAATATGACAAACAGCTCCTCCGGACTGAAAAAAAGGCTCTGCAGGCCCTCTTCCATCTCAACAGTAGACAGAAATGCCGCTATCTGTTCCTGCCGGAGGGCCTCTTCATCCGGTTCATCATTCTTTTCCTCCGCAGCATCCGCCGTCGTTTCCTCTGGCGCCTCTTCCTGCTGCTGGTCGGTCTCCGGGGCAGTATTCTCCATTTCTTCCGTCGTTCCAACGGCACCGGTCACGGCATCCGCCGTCGACGCCTCATCTCCCCGCATCACCGTATAGGCAGATTCATCCACCGGATGTGTGCACCCTGCTAACAACAGACACCAGCAAACAAGGACCAGCATCAGCGCGCCGGGGAGAAAGCTTCTGCAGATCGTATGCCGCCTTACTTCCATAGCCGTCCCATCTGCTCTTCCAGGATTTCTACCAGAGCAAATGGAGAGACCCCCGGGTGACTGGTGATGATGTCCTCAAACTGCACCAATATTCCACTGATGCATTTGGACAGTTCCGTCAGCTTCTCAGCCCTTTTTCCCCCGGAAAGATTCATAACATAGTTTTCCAACCGACCTCCAGTGTACCGGCCATCCTGAATTCCGAGAAAGATCTCCTCCCAGCTCCTGTCAAACCGGCCAAGGGCGGCGTATGTCCCGACAGCGTCCGCCACCAGTTCATCCCAGATCGCATCTTTACAATCAGGATACTTTTTTCGACAGATGAAGTGTGTACATTCATGATATTTCCGGATCAGACGGGAGAGCGTCATCCATTCCCCATCGATTATGCCCATTCTGGCCGCAGGAACCGCGCTGTATGGGCCGACAGACAGCACGATGAGAACATCCTTGAAATTGTTCCTGTCAGCGGTAAAACGCTGGAATTCCGCACCCCAATCGGGCGTGGCATTTCCTTTATCCAGCTCTGCCGCAAAAAATTCCTCCTGGTGCGCCTTGATCTTCGTCCAATTGATCACCCCATCAATGGTGGATGCCCCTTGGGTTCTTGGGATCTCCACCGGTGTACACCGATTGGCCATGATCTGCAGGAATGTTTCAAAATCCTGACGGATCTGCAGCGTAATCACCGCCACCTCGCCTGCAGGTGTCATCTCATAGTCCAGGCTGTCCCCGTCATCTGTCTGAAAATGGGATAAACTGTGTTTCACTGCATCCTGTCCACAACGGACGATAGCCGCATATTTCTCCGGACCGTCCGCTCCCGGAGCAACATACAGCTGCTGATAGATCTCCGCCAGCCTGCGGATAACCTCTTTCCCCATAACCAAATCCCCCCAACTGTCAAATGATCGTGCGTATTCGACCAATTCAGCATATCACAGAACGAAGAGGTGGTAAAGGGTGGTATAACATAGTGTCACTTATTTCATGAATTTGTCGATGGCCTCATTCAACCGCTCTACGGCAGCGATGTCATTTTCCTCGATGGCCTCCACGATACAGTGCTCCATATGCTCCTTCAGGAGCTCTTTCCCTGCATTGTTGATCTCCGCACGTACAGCCGCAAGCTGTATCAGAACATCCGAACAGTCCTTGCCCTCTTCGATCATCCGCTTGACGGCCTCCAGGTGTCCGCCCGCCCGGGAGAGCCTGTTGACAATACTGCGGATCTCCTTCGGATCATGGGTATGCGAATGATTGTGTTCATGCGCATGATCGTGTGCATGGTGTTCATGGTCATGGCCGTGTGCATGGGCATGCGTGTGTTCCTGTCTGTCCATTTGCTTTTTCACCTGTATTCCTGATTTTCGGCTTTTCTCACCTCTTCTTCGATCTCGGCCAGGCTTTTTCCCTGGGCAGAAGCGATGTGGACCATGTCCTCATACTCCGGCTTGCTGCGTTTTACACCATAGCCCTGTGTTTCCTTGATACGCACAGGCCCTGACGGCGTCTGTATGGTTCTGGAGGAACGGTTCAGAATATAGCGTCGCTGCCTCTCCTCCCGGATGCCGAGGGTCGTTGTATGCCGGAACAGCAACGTCACCATCTCCTGCCGGTGTGCTCCATCACACAGGACCGTCAGGAGACAGCCAGGCCGGCCCTTCTTCATACCGATGGATGTGGTGAAGACATCCCGCGCACCTGCCTGCATCAGGGTTTCACTGGCAAAGGCAATGCGCTCGGGTGTCATATCATCGAGATTACAGGAAAGAACGATGATCTCATCCGTCAGCGTCTGATCCGTATGCTCCGTTGCGGCATCCTCCGCAATGCTCTCGCCGACCAGGGTGCGGACGAAATTGCCCTGAGGGAAATCCTTCTTTCCGCAGCCATAGCCGATCTGTTCTGTTGCCATGAGCGGCTGTTTCCCGAAGCCTCCAGCAATGATCCCCTCTGACCCATCCAGAACGAAATGCCGCAGCAGGGCAGCGCCTGTGGGGGTGCACAGCTCTCCGCGGATCTCCCCGCCATAGCTGGGGACTCCCGCCAGCAGCAAGGCCGTTGCCGGTGTCGGCACTGGCAGAATCCCGTGGGCGCAGCGCACCTGTCCGCTTCCCACATGCACCGGTGAGGCACAGATCTGTTCCGGCGCCAGCTCATGTATCAG
>JAFSYF010000105.1 GCA_017443695.1 Butyrivibrio sp. | reverse complement strand
TTCAGCGCTGTCAGGAGTTGTCTCGTCTCTATGATCTGCTGCGGATCCAGTCCCACCGTGGGCTCATCCAGCAGAATCACCGGCGGATCCCCGATCAGCGCCTGTGCAATGCCTACCCGCTGTCTGTAGCCCTTGGACAGATGACGGATCAGTCTTGTCCGCACCTCTGTCAGCTGTGCCGCAGTGATGACGCGCTCCAGCTCCGCTGTGCGCGGTTCTCTGTCCCTGCTGACGCTCTTTAAATCCGCCGCGAACTGCAGCTGCTCCTCCACGGTCTGGTCGATGTACAGCGGCGGCAGCTCCGGCAGATACCCGATGCAGCGCTTGGCATCCCCGGGCTGCTCTCCCATATCAAAACCGCAGACGGTTACAGATCCTTCTGTTGGTGTGAGAAACCCCGTCATCAGATTCATTGTGGTGGATTTGCCCGCGCCATTGGGCCCCAGCAGACCGTAGATATGCCCCGCCTCTAGGTGGAAGGAGACATCGGACAACGCCGTATGCGTACCATAGCGCTTGGTCAGATGCAAGACCTGCACCGTTGCTGGTGCTGTACTGTTCTGCCTCATGCCTGTACCACCCTCAGATCCCGGTATTCACCCACCATGGGTGCCAGCTGTCTGAATCCGATGCACCCGCCTCCGGTCAGTCTCGGACCATAGGTGACGCCGTCGTCCACATACCGGAATAAGGTCAAAGGCACATCCGATGAATCCGCCAGTCCCACGGCGAAGGACACCTCCTCCGGTTTCTGAACCAACACCAGATGGTACCAGGGGGCATCATCCGCCGGATTTGCATCCGGAATGGGATCCGCGCCCTGGCTCACCAGATGGAAACCGTAGCTCTTCCGCAGGTTGCAGGTATGAAAAGCGCGCTCATCCGGCTCTTTCCTGCGGAAATAGGAGACATGAAACGCGTTGATATCCCCGTGATGATACTGGACATACTGTCCGTCCCGCGCGGCCAGCGCCGGATCAAAGATACTCTCACCGCCGCGGCCCGCCGCACCGAAAAAGAGGATCGCCAGCCCCGGCTCCGTCACCGCCCGGAAGTCCCACTCAATCCGGATGCCGCAGGGAAACTCCCTGGGGCACCAGAAGACATAGTTGGCCCGCTGGCCGAGGGAGGGATCCAGCGTACTGGACAGCCGCAGCACACCACGCGGAAAAGCCACATCCGCCTGCCCCTCCATCCTGAAATCGGCCACATCCGCCGCACAGCGCAGCGGATTCTCGTACAAAAGCTTTTCATTCATCATCCCATTCTCCTTTTTCCTGTCTGAATAAACCAAACCATTTCCCGCCTGCCTGCGCATACCCCAGTGCGGCAAGCGGTACAAGGGCCGTCAGATATTCCACACAGTAGCGGCTTTTGGCTTCCCATAGCAGGCTGAAAGCAATGCCGCCGAGCACCGTCAGAAACAGCACCGACATCCCGGCAGAAGGACGCCTGTGCTTCCTGATGGCAGCGGCCAGCGCCACCGCCGCACACAGCAGCCCGCCGACATAGAGCATTCCCAGACGCAGGGACAACGCTCCTCTGAGAACACCCTGTCCCTCTTCGCTGCGCATCCATGCCATAAACGGTGCCTGATCATCAAACCACCTCAGGCAGCAATAGAAAGCATCACTTGTGGGTTCGCACCACTGGCTCGTCAGTTTTCTGGAGAAAAAATCCATACCATAACCGGGATCCGCCATGAAGCCTGCCATCCGCTGCATGATTTCCTGCTTTGCCGCTTGGTCTGTCGCCGCGCTATCCTCCCCGTAGGCATCAAACAGCACACGATTGTAGTCATTATACCATCCCGGACCATCCCATTCATCCTGCAGGCCCATGGCGATATGCGCCGTTGCAGGGATCCCCTGTGACGGCTGCGCGCCGGTATCGGCCCTTGCGTACAGCCAGTTCAGCGCGGCGCGCGGCACCAGCACCGTTGTCAGCATAAGCAGTATCATGCAGAGAAGCGGCTGCCAGGAGAAGACGGTCCGTATCCAGTATACCAGAAGCACCAGCAGGCAGGCGATAACGAAAATCAGCGTATTCTTACGCAGCAGCACGCCCAGTGCCACAGCCGGCAGTATCAGCAACAGCCAGAGGAGCCTGCACTTCTTGCCCTGGATGAAGCGCATCAGGCCGTAGGCGCCCACCACCATGGCCGCGGTGGAGGCCGTCTCCCCGTAGAGATAACCCACATACAACCAGGCCGGAAGGCCGGTCAGCATGAACAGGAGGAACAGCGGCTCCGCACACCAGATGCTCCTGTTCCGATCTCCCTTTGTCTCAAGGAACCGGGCAGTGAGCGCGCCGGCCAACATCGTTATGAGGAAAAGGAACAGAGTCAGCAGGTAGAAAGACTGGGTCTCATTCTCTATGAAAAGCCGGAACAGCATCAGATGCAGGCAGACCAGTCCCGCCTGCTGCGGATATCGCACCAGATACCCCCCCGGCTCGAAGGACGCCGTATCCCCGTTCTCCATCAGCTCATAGGCCACACTCCAGCAGATGCCGGCATCGTCATTGGAGATCGCCGGCATGGCCCTCCGGAGTCCATAGAAGCCCACCGCAGCTGCACTGACCAGAATCAACACAAGAACCGTATTCCTGAATATGTCGGAAATCTGCCGCCTGTCCTGTACCATACGCAGACCGCCCGCGCAGCAGATCAGCAGCACCGCCATGACGGGAATCGACCAGACCGGCAGTGTCTGCTGTGGCAGGATTTCTACCCGTTCTGTTTCAAACGTCCAGGGTGCCGTCACGGTATAGCGCATATTCTGCAGTGTCAGCAGGGCCATCGACAGCACAGACAAGAGTAGAAACAGCACGGACAGAAGTGGCAGTTTCTGATCTGTTTTTGATTTGGTTATACTTTGTTTATAATTTTTGATTTTCATTTAATTTTATTTTTGATGGAGTCATGATACTATACTTGTGTCGGAAGCGAAAGCAACCGACTCCCCCAACAAAACTTTTTTCATACCAAGGGCTGTACGGTTCCCCACCGTGCAGCCCCTCCTCTTTATTACGATTTTTTATCCATTCTTCATTTCATGACTGTCTGATATACTTTCACCCCATGCGCCGGAACGGTAGCTGACAAACAGCCCTCTACAGCTTCTGTCCTGCCGCCCTCCCAGACATCCGTAAACCCATCCGCACCGGACAGCCACTGCAGCTCCTCCGACAGGATGTCCGCACCAGCCGCAAGCTCCACGGAGATCTCCCGTTGCGACTCAGACAGATTAAACAGGGCAACAGTGACCTCCCGGCCATTCTCGCCGTAATTGATCCACACCGCTTCTTCCTCATCACGTCGCAGCTGTTTCCCATGATGAGCACCATCCAGGAGACCCGTAATCTCCCTTTTTGTCAGTAGCTGAAGCGTCCAGTCGTCCAGCTTCGTCAGCTCCGCTCCAATCATCAGCGGGGATCCGAACATGGCCCACAGACTCATCACGGTGCGCATCTCATCCTTCGAGAACTGGGTGTCCCGTTCCTCCCCGAAGCCCGCCCCCAGCTTGCCGAAGGGCAGCATATCGCAATCCGGATAGCAGCCTCTCTCCACGCGGTCAGCCCAGGTCTCGCAGCGCCAGAACATGGGCTTGAGCAATTCCCAGTTATCCCAGAAATCATCGGTAATCCGCCACATATTCGCCTGCGCCGCATACTCCCAGGCACGGTCCACATGAGCAGGCCCCGGAGACAGGGACAGGACGATATCCCGTCCGCAGCGCATGATGGCCCGGTGAAGCATCCGCGTCTCATGCCATCCGGAGAAGGTGATACGGTGTCCGTCCGGGTACATCCAGGTATCGCAGATATCATCACATTTGATGAAATCTACGCCCCAGTCCGCATACATCCGGATCACGCTGTCGTAATAAGCCTGTCCGACCGCCGTATCCCGCACGCCGTAATTGTCCGGGTTCCAGCCGCAGATGGACCAGGCATCCGCCACCTGATCGCAGGTATATTCCGTACCCTGCACCGGCAGCCTGTCGTGTGCCGCCTGTCGCGGAATCCCACGCATGATATGGATGCCGAATTTCAACCCCAGGCTGTGTACATATTCCGCCAGCGGGCCGAAGCCCTTCCCGCCCGCAGATGACGGGAACCGCTCCGGAGACGGCTGATAACGGCCGTAAGCATCGATCTCATTGTGTCCAAAGGGAATATACTGGTATTCCTGACGGCGCTTGCCCGCATCATTGGCATACCACTCAATGTCGATGACGACATATTCATAACCCGCATCCTTCAGATACGCCGCCAGATAGTCGGCATTTGCCCGGACCTGTGCCTCGTTGACCGTTGTATCATAGTAGTCATAGCTGTTCCAGCCCATGGGCGCCCGGGGCGCAAAATCATTCTTATTCCGCATGGTTCTCACCACTTCTTTCCCGGGCAATGCGCCGTCCGCGCCAGTGCCCGTATTTCCACATAACAGCCGCATTTCTGGCAGGTCGCATCCAGAAGCCTGTCGCAAGCGCGGCAAACCTCCAGCCGTTTTTCATAGACCGCATCCGATGCCCGCTCTGTCTCAGACATCATCTTACGCGTGCGCGCCACCTGCGCCAGCACATCTGCCTGATCCGCCAGGTCGCGGAGGAGACATTGGCGACAATGATTCACTACGCCTCCGCGACCTCGAAGGCGCTGACGGAGTTCTTCGGCAGCTTCGCTGTGAAGCTGTAACCATCCGGGTAAAGCGTGGCCTTCACCTCCGTGATGCCCACCGTCTGCGGTGCATCAAAGGTGTTGTAGTCGCCCATCCCGCCGGTGACACAGCGTCCGGTTACGCTGCTGCCCTTCACGCCGGACAGCTGCACGGCGATCTCCGCTTCCTCGCCCTCGGAGAGGTTCACCACCGTCACCAGCAGCTTTCCGTCCTTCTCGCTGGCGGATACCGTCAGTCTGGGAACCTGCAGTTCCTCCTCCTCGTTCAGGATGTCTGTCGCCACATAGGACTCCACCTGTCTGGCATCCATATGCCCCTGGAAGAGGTCGTAAACATGATAGGTGGGCGTCAGAACCATCTTTTCGCCCTCCGTCAGGATCATGGCCTGGAGGACGTTCACCATCTGGGCGATGTTTGTCATCACCACCGTATCACAGTGATTGTTGAAGATGTTGAGGTTGATTCCGGCAAGCACCGCATCCCTTACGGTGTTCTGCTGGTACAGGAATCCGGGGTTCGTCCCCTCCTCCACATCAAACCAGGTGCCCCATTCGTCAACAATCAGATCGATCCTGTGTCCCGGCTTCTGGTACTGGCGGATTATCCGGCTGTGGTTCTCCACCATTTCCTCCATGGAGAAGGTTCTGTGCAGCAGGCGGTAGTATTCCTCTGTATTGAACTGCGTTGCCCTGCCCTTCTTCTCCCACTCGTAGGTCACAGTGTAGTTGTGGAAGGTGATGGCATCGATCATGTGTCCCGCCCGCTCGCAGACGGTCTTGGTCCAGTGATAATCCGCACCGTTGGAGCCGGAAGCGATCTTGTAGATCGGATGCGACGGATCATAGTTGCGCATGTAGGTGGAAAACTTCTTTGCCTCATCCGCATAGTATTCGGCACTCATATTGCCGCCGCATCCCCAGGCCTCATTACCGATGCCCCAGTAGCGTACATGCCAGGGCTCCTCGTGACCGTTTGACCGGCGCAGATTGGCCATCGGGGAGACACCTCCCATGTTGCAGTACTCAATCCAGTCGGAAAGCTCCTGCACGGTACCACTGCCCACATTGCCGGAGATGTAGGCATCACAGCCCAGCTGCCCGGCGAACTCCATGAACTCATGAGTTCCAAAGGAATTGTCCTCCGTCACGCCGCCCCAGTTCGTATTCACGATGGTGCTGCGCTGCGCCTTCGGGCCGATGCCGTCCTTCCAGTGATAAGTATCGGCAAAACACCCACCGGGCCAGCGAACCAGCGGTACACGGATATGCTTCAAAGCCGACATGACATCCTTCCGCATACCGTTCACATGCGGAATGCCATCCTCCTCCCTGACAAATACACCTTCATAGACGCAGCGGCCCAGGTGCTCTGCAAACTGCCCGTAGATGTTCTTGTTGATGGTGCCCTTGCTGCGCCTGGTATTAACGATCAGCTGGTTCATTTTGGATTCCTCCTCGTTGTAATCATAGCGTTTACGCCTGTTTCTCCTCACAATCTTCTGGTTCCGGCGGCACCGGCAGTCTGCTGTAGGTTTCGGACAGCAGATGAATGCTCTGCGCCAGCTCGATCGACAGGAAATTGGGTGTCAAACGCCATTGCCAGTTGCCCTCCGCCGTGCCGGGTTCGTTGATTCTGGCTTCCCTGCCCTTGCACAGGTAATCGGTCAGCGGAATGATGCACAGATCCGC
>JAFSYF010000011.1 GCA_017443695.1 Butyrivibrio sp. | reverse complement strand
TCCGCCCGGCGCATAGCGCACCGGATAATCCATATGCCCCAGAACATCGATCTCCGGCATCAGACGAATGTTCTCAAGGACATCCTCAAAATAGGCCCGGTAGGCTTCCTGCAGGGTGCGACCCTCATAGAAATCCGGGTAGTAGGGATCCCTTCGGTCTGCGATATGGACGGAGCCGATGACGAAATCATAAGGCTGCGCCGTGAGAAATGACCGGTTCTGTTCCACCAGGTGTGGCTGCAATCCAAGCTCCACACCGAAGCGGATGTCGAGGCGGCCCGCGTACTGCGGATGGAGGGTTTCCCATTCCGAACGGTAGGTCGCCGCATCCAGCAGGAAGATACTCCCCGGCCCATCGGCACTGTCCGGAAAGTCCAAATCCTCATGCTCTGTGAAACAGATCTCCGTCAGCCCGCGGGCCAGCGCAGCATCGGCCATATCGGCCATGGGGGCCTCAGAATCTCCGGAGTGATGACTGTGCAGATGATAATCGGCTGTAATGGACATCCCTTCACCTCCTTCAGAACAGGGTCAGTAACAGCGTCAGTGCATAGAGCACTGGCTGATGTAGAAGATAGATCAGCAGCGCATGGCGTCCGATCCACGAAAAAGGTGGGACAGACACATGCAGCACGGGCACTTCCCGGTTTACGGCAATCCGTGGAGCAAACAGCCGGTGTAACCAGTAGCCGCACTGAAACATGGCAAACCAGGGCAGCAGGGGGAAGTAGTCAGTGGAGACGAAGGAGGGATCCATGAATCCCAGGAACGTCATGAACAGACCGTGGAACAGGAACCGCGGCAGTTGTATCAGCGGCAGTGAGAACACCCCCAGAAACCCGGCAGCCAGGTGTTTTGTTGTGATGAACACAAGCGCGGCAGCGGCAAGCCAGACGGCGGCCAGGCGCCGATCCGATCCCGGCGACTTCGACGCATGTTCTACCGGATCCTTCGCGGCGGAGAGATCGCCGGTTAGTGTGAGTGCAGTTCTCCGTCCGCCTGAAAGGAGCTTTCTGCCAATCCCGACCAGCAGCATCGCGGCACCATGGAGCGTGAGCACCCCGAACACCACCCGTTCCTCGGGCAGCAGGAGACATGTTACTGCTGTGATGATCCCTCCGCATACACTGACCTTCAACCCGTCCCGGATCGGATGATGCGCCATCGCCGCGCAGAACCCGGAGATCAGGATGAAGCTCCAGCAGATGCTTTGCTGCCACAGATACGCCGGTGTCGATGTATACCACGGCATCCGCCACCGGGCGATATAGCACAGATCCCAGCAGAAATGGTAGAGGATCATCGAACAGACCGAAATCCCCCGCAGTGTATCGATGGTTTCAAAACGCCGGCTCATTTCTTTTTCTGACCGTAGAACACGGTGAAGGCTGGCTGGAAGAACTGGTTGAGGAAGGCACCGATGAACAGCAGGGTGATACCCACATACATCCAGACCATGCAGATCACGATGGTGCCTAGGCTTCCGTAGATGGAGAACGAGTTCATGCTGTTGACATACAGAGAGAAGAAGCCGGAGAAGATGTTCCATACGACCCCGGAGAAGATGGCCCCCGGCAGCTGATAGACAAAGCGCTGCCGTATGCTTGGCACAAAGGTGTAGATCATGGCGAAAAACAGGATGACCACGGCATAGAGCAGAAGGAAACGGAACTGGTGAATCCAGTCCAGCAGAGGATGGAGTCCGGGTACCGCCTCCTGTATGAGGTGCCGGATTTTCTCGCCGAAGACACCCAGCATCAGCATCAGTACCAGCGCAATCAACATGATCAGCGTGTAGAAGCTGGCGATACAGCGCAACTGCAGATAATTCCGGCGCTCATCCACGTCCCAGATCGCGTTCAGCCCGCGGATCAGAGAGAGCATGCCGGTGGCACCGGTCCAGATCATCAGGATGGCGGATACAGAGAACAGACCGCCGGAGTTGGCGTAAGCATCCTCTACAATTTCTTCCACCAGATCATCAATGACTTTCGGTGTCGCCTCCAGCAGGGCGAGGGTCAGATCCTGTCTGGTCAGAGTGGTGTAGGGCAGCAGCAGAGAACAGAGGATGAGCATCGGGATGAGCGACATGAACAGGAAGTACGAGGTACTTCCGGCAAAGGCGGGAATATTCTTGTGGCGCAACTCATCAGAGAAGCGTTTGGCCAGCGAGATCAGACTTCTGAGACGCTCCATGTCATTGGTACCCCTGTAAACGAAAAGAACAGCCGATACTCCCGTACCCGGCTGTTTCTTTTTGGTTCCTGAAATGTCGACCCCGGTCATTTGACTCCTAGCAAACGCCAGGTGGGTATCCGCAACATGCACCGCTGCCTCCCTCTGCCATAGTCTTGATCTGTGCATGCACAGGACCGGAGGTGTGACATTGGTCCAGGTGATGTAGGACTCCCTTTTAAAGTAACTGTAGGTTCAAATACTACCGGAGCCTGGTGACATTCCAGGTGAGGACGTGCTAGGCACGATCCCTTGTACCCATTATAAGGGGAAAACAGTGCGCAGGGCAAGCATTTTTTTACGAAAATACGCGGAAAATACGCGATTCATAATGGCTCGGCCCGAGGGCACCCCCCGGGCGGCCTGCTCGCGCTCGCCGCAAGCTCGCGAACCGCCCGAGAGGTGCCCCTGGGCCTCGACTGACCCGCCACCGGATTTTGTCCCTTGCTACCGGCCTGCCGTTGCGATAAAATAATATGGACTATGTACTAAGGGGATGCGTTTCATGCCGGATGAGAAAACAATCCATCGGGAAGAGAGGGAGGAACAGAAGCAGAGGCGTCTGAGTCTGCTGCGCTGGATGCTGACCACTGCCGGCATGCTGCTGATTGTTTTGTCCGTTGTCTGGCTGATTCTGATGGTGAACAGGCAGCAGCAGGGGAGGCCGCTTGAGGTGGAGATCCCTTCGGAGACCGCCCATCGTGTTCTGTTCATCGGGTCCTATACGCCCCAATACTTCACCTATGAATCTCAGGCCGCCGGTATTGAGGAGGGCCTGTATCCCAACGACATCGAATACGATGTGGTCTATATGGATGCCAAGGTCTACCCGGGGGAGGATAATAAGGAGCATTTCCGTCAGTTTCTGGAATCCCGGCTGCAGGGTAACCCCAGGGATTACGAAGCAATTCTTGTGGGAGATGATGATGCGCTGTTATTTGCGATGGAGTATGGGGAGCAGCTTTTTCCAGGGCTGCCCATCGTGTTCTTCGGCATCAACAGCCTGGAGATGGCGCGGAGTGCGGAGCAGCTGCCGCTGGTCACAGGATTCTATGAGACGGATTACCTGCGGGAGACACTGGATGCTGCCATCCGGATGTTCCCGAATTCTTCCAGGATTGTGGCGCTGCATGATCGTTCCGCCGCAGGTGAGGCGGACATGAACATTTTCTATGAGTATGCCCGCAGCTACCCGGCCTATATTTACACGGATATCAACACAGCCGGTATGACCAGACAGAAGCTGGTCAGTGTACTGGAGATGCTGCCGGAGGACACGATCCTGATCTACATGACCTGTTATACCGACAGTGAGGGCAACACCTATTCCGTCGAAAACATGACCAAAACCATTGTGGAGAGTGCACACTGTCCGGTTTTCCGCAATTATGAGATTGTGAAAAGCACGGGTGTGGTAGGCGGTGTCTACATGGACATGAGGGCGCACGCCAAAAGCGCGGCAGAGCGGGCCAGCCAGATTTTGAACGGTGCGGATCCCGCAGACTTCACGCTGGAGACATACACGCCCAGCCGCAGCTCTTTTGATTATCAGCAGCTGAAGAAATACGGCGTGGACGTCTCGCTCCTGCCAAAGGACGCGGAGATCCGGAATCAGCCGGAATCCTTCCTGACACAGTACGGACGTATCCTGCTGCCGATGGGCCTGATCCTGACAGGGATGATTCTGTTCACCATTGCGAACTACATCAGTGTGCTCATGGGAAAGCGTGCCAATGAGGCGCTGCGGATCTCCAGGGATTCTCTGGAGATCTCCAAGGATGAACTGATGTATCAGGCGGAGCACGATGACTTCCTGGATATGTATAATCGCCGCACCATGCAGGAGAAACTGCAGACGGAGCTGACCCCGGATATGACCTACGCCATCGTGATGGCGGATTTGGATGGATTCAAGGAAGTCAATGAGAGCTATGGACATCAGGTGGCGGATGAGATCCTGCGTTTCATTGCAGGCTATCTGGAGACCAGGGCGCTGGAGATGGACTGGCTGTTAGCCCGGTACGGCGGGGATGAGTTCCTGCTCATGATCCCGGGTGAGCATCTTCATGCGAAGCATCCGCTGGTGGAGGAACTGCTGGAGGCGTTTCGGATGCCGATCCCACTGGGGGATGTGGAGGTGTCAATGTCCGCCAGCATGGGCATCTCTAACTCGGATGGCGAGACGACGCCGGCGCAGCATGTGCAGAATGCCGAGCTGGCCATGTATGAGGCCAAGGCCCGCGGCCGTAACGGCGCTTTCGTCTATGATGAGGAGATGAAGGAACGCGCCCGCGAGGAGAACCGCACGAAGGAGATCCTGTTGGATGCCTTTGACAACAACGGCTTCTTCATGGTATATCAGCCGCAGATCAATGCCATGACCAGGGAGGTATCCGGATATGAGGCGCTGATCCGTATGAAGGCCCCCGGGATGTATCCCGGCAAGTTCATTCCCATTGCCGAGGCCAATGGCTGGATCTGGCGCATCGGACGTATCACAACAGAACTGGTCATTCGGCAGCTGGCAGCCTGGCGGGATGAAGGCCACGAACTCCATCCGGTGTCCATCAATTTCTCCAGCAACCAGCTCAACGATACCGGTTATCTGAGATTCCTCGAGGAGACGCTGAAGCTTTACGACATCCCCGCCCGGTATGTGGAGATTGAGATCACCGAGGGTGTGTTCCTCGACCGTACGGCAACGGCGGACAGCCTGTTCTCCCGTTTCAAGGAGCTGGGCATCCGGCTGCTGATGGATGATTTTGGTACTGGATACTCATCACTGGCCTATCTGACTTATATCCCGGTGGATGTCATCAAGCTGGATAAATCGCTGGTGGACAACTACCTGGTCGATGGTAAGGACAGCTTCATCCGGGATGTAATCACGATGGTGCATGATCTCAACATGGAGATGATCATTGAAGGTGTGGAAGAGGAATGGCAGTATGAGCGTCTGAAGAGCTTCGGCGCGGAGACCATACAGGGTTATTACTTCAGCAAACCGCTGCCGCCGGAGGAGGCCATCGTCTTTACAGTGCCCTGACGGTCAGCGAAGGCGGTCAGGGCGGTAAACTTCAGGAGCCTGATGGCGGAAAAAGCGATATATTATCATGTCTAAAACACAGAAGGGGTGAGACTTATGATGAATGAGAAACTGAAGGAGATCCAGGAACGTGCCTTGCGCGAGATCAGGGAGACGCAGGGTCTGGAGGCTTTGAATGACATCCGTGTTGCGATGCTCGGCAAAAAGGGCGCACTGACGGAGCTTCTCAAGGGTATGAAGGATGTGGCACCGGAGGAACGTCCCAGAGTCGGGCAGATGGTGAACGAGGTCCGTGCGCAGATCGAGCAGGCGCTGGAGGAGAACCGGAAACGGATGGAGGAGGCGGTGCTGACCCAGAAGCTCGCCGCTGAGACCATCGACGTTACTCTTCCGGCCAGAAGAAACCGGGTCGGACATCTCCATCCGAATACCCTGGCGCTGAATGAGTTGAAACGGATCTTCATCGGCATGGGGTATGAGGTCGTTGACGGTCCGGAGATCGAGAAGGACTATTACAATTTCGAGGCGCTGAACATCCCTGCGGATCATCCGGCCAAGGACGAGCAGGATACCTTCTATATTTACGGGGATATGCTGCTGCGGACACAGACCAGCTCCATGCAGATCCATGAGATGGAGAAGGGCCGGCTCCCGATCAAAATGGTGGCACCGGGACGGGTGTTCCGTGCGGATGAGGTGGATGCAACCCACAGCCCTGTGTTCCATCAGGTGGAGGGTCTGGTGGTGGATGAGGGCATCACTTTTGCGGATCTGAAGGGAACGCTGGCAGAGTTCGCCAGACAGTTCTTCGGTCCGGAGACAAAGGTGAAGTTCCGTCCGCATCATTTCCCCTTCACAGAGCCGTCGGCGGAGCTGGATGTGACCTGCTTCAAGTGCGGAGGCAAGGGCTGCCGGTTCTGTAAAGGCGAGGGCTGGGTCGAGATCCTGGGCTGCGGTGTGGTGCACCCCCATGTGCTGGAGATGGCGCACATTGATCCGCAGAAGTACCAGGGCTTCGCTTTCGGCTTCGGCCTTGAGCGGATCACGCTCTTCAAGTATGAAATTGATGACATGCGGCTGCTGTATGAGAATGACAGCAGATTCTTAGAGCAGTTCTGACGGGGAGGGGAGAGAAAATGGACGCTTCATTATCTTGGATTAAAGCATTGGTTCCGGGGCTGAATCCCGCCTCGGATCAGGAATTCATGGACCGGATGACACTGACGGGCTCCAAAGGCGAGGGATACCATCGTCTGGATCATAATCTGGACCGCATCGTCACCGGCCAGGTGAAGGAGGTGAAACCCCATCCGGATGCGAGCAAGCTGGTGATTTGTCAGGTGGATGTCGGCGAATCGAATGGCGGGGTCTGCCAGATCGTCACCGGCGCGCCCAATGTGGCAGAGGGCCAGAAGGTGATCGTGGTGCTGGATGGCGGAAAGGTGGCCGGCGGACACGACGGGGGCCCGCTTCCGGAGGAAGGGATACCGATCAAGGCAGGAAAGCTGCGTGGTGTGGATTCCTGCGGCATGATGTGCTCTATCGAAGAGCTGGGCAGCAGCCGTGACTATTATCCGGAGGCGCCGGAGGGCGGTATTTATATCCTGCCGGAGGACGCACCCGTGGGCGGGGATCCGCTGGAGCTCCTGGGGCTGCACGACACGATTTTCTCCTATGAGATCACCTCCAACCGGGTGGACTGCTACAGCATCCTGGGGATTGCCAGAGAGGCGGCGGCCACCTATGAGCTGCCCTTCGTGCCGCCGGAGGTGACGGTGACGGAATCGGAGCAGAAGTCCTCGGACTACGCCTCCGTGGAGGTGGTGGATGCCGATTTGTGTACCCGGTACTGTGCCCGTATCGTCACAGATGTGACCATCAGCGACAGCCCGGCCTGGATGCAGCACCGGCTGGCGAGCTGCGGGATCCGGCCCATCAACAATTTCGTGGATATCACCAATTATGTGATGCTGGAGTACGGCCAGCCCATGCATGCCTTCGACCTGGACACCATTGCGGGACACCGGATCGTGGTACAGCGCGCGCAGGACGGCGACAGCTTTGTGACACTGGACGGACAGGAGCGGAAGCTGGACCGGGATGTGTTGATGATCTGTGACGGAGAGAAGCAGATCGGTATCGCCGGCATCATGGGTGGAGAGAACTCCATGATCACGGAGCACGCACACACCGTTCTGTTTGAAGCGGCCTGCTTCAACGGGCCCAACATCCGCAAGAGTGCCAAGCGCATAGGCCTCAGAACGGATGCGTCCGGTTTCTTCGAGAAAGGACTGGATCCTGCGAATGCGGAGGCCGCCATCAATCGTGCATGTCAGCTGGTAACTGAACTCGGCTGCGGCAAGGTGGCACAGGGCATTCTGGAGGCGGGGGCGCCGCTTCCACAGCCGAAGCGCATCGCGCTGGATGTGGACAGGATCAACGGGATTCTGGGTACGGACATCGGCAAGGAGGAGATGATCGGCTACCTGGCCCAGGTGGAGGTGCCCTATGACGCGGCGACGAATGAATTCGTCATTCCGAGCTTCCGGCAGGACCTGAACGGCCTCTGTGACATCGCGGAGGAGGTCGCCCGGTTCTACGGCTACGACAGGATTCCGAGCACCCTGCCTGCCGGCAGTGATGTGACCGGCGGGATCACGTTCTCCATGCGGATCGAGGACAAGGCCAGAGAGGTGGCGCAGTTCTGCGGATTCTCCGAGGGGTACTGCTACAGCTTCGAGAGCCCGAAGGTCTTTGACAGACTGCGTATGGCAGAGGATGCGCCGGAGCGGCAGGCCATCCGGATCTCCAACCCGCTGGGAGAGGACTTCTCCCTGATGCGGACGCAGACTCTGAATGGGATGCTGACAAGCCTGGGCACGAACTATAAGAGACGCAACAAGTCGGTGCGGCTGTTTGAGATTGGCAATATCTATCTGCCGAAGGCACTGCCGTTAACGGATTATCCCGATGAGCGCAAACAGCTGACCCTGGGCTTCTACGTCAGCGACAGAAACGACGGGGATTTCTTCGAGATGAAGGGTGTTGTAGAGGAGTTCCTGAGTCAGCTTGGATTTGCAGTGGAGAAGCTGGTCTATGACCGTGGCACGCGGCCCTACCTGCATCCCGGCCGTCAGGCGGAGGTGAGTCACGGCGATGTGCGGCTGGGATTCCTGGGAGAGATTCATCCGCTGGTGGCAGAGGAGTATGGCATCGGGGCAAGAGCGTATGTGGCGGTGCTGGATCTGCCGGCCATTGAGGAGACGGCCAGCTTCGACCGGGTCTACCAGGGCCTGGCCAGATTCCCTGCGGTATCCCGCGATATCTCCATGGTGGTGCCGCGGGATGTGACGGCAGGACAGATCGAGCGCATCATCCGCCAACGCGGCGGCAAGATCCTCGAGTCTCTGCTGCTGTTTGATATCTATGAGGGCGAGCAGATCCGGGAGGGCTTCAAGTCCATGGCGTATGCCCTTTCCTTCAGGGATCCTGCCAAA
Organism: Butyrivibrio sp.; assembly: GCA_017443695.1. Taxonomy (GTDB): domain Bacteria; phylum Bacillota; class Clostridia; order Lachnospirales; family Lachnospiraceae; genus Butyrivibrio. The sequence goes on along the minus strand of JAFSYF010000011.1, from coordinate 672 downwards.
ACTCTGGAGGATGCGGATGTGAATGCAACGATGAAGAAGATCCTGAACGGACTGCAGGATCTGAACATCGAGTTGCGCAGTTAATAGTTACCACGACAGGAGGAAGAAAGAACATGAATCGAAGAAATGTATGGCTGGAGGCTGACAGCAAAAGGCAGAAGGAGATCGAACGCTTCGCAGAGGACTACAAGAGCTTCCTGGATAAGTCCAAGACGGAGCGGGAGGCCATCGATGCCATTGTCAATGAGATCGAGGCAGCAGGCTATAAGGAACTGTCCGGCCTGCGCGACAGCAAGACCAGATTGAAGAAGGGCGATAAGGTCTACTGTGTCTGGATGAACAAGTCCATCGTGATCTTCCAGGTGGGCGCGGATCCTCTGGAGCAGGGTCTGAACATCCTGGGGGCACATATCGATTCCCCCCGCATTGATGTGAAGCAGAACCCGCTTTATGAGGACACGGGGCTGGCCTACCTGGATACCCATTATTACGGCGGCATCAAGAAGTATCTGTTCGTCACGATCCCGCTTGCGCTGCACGGGGTGGTTGTGAAAAAGGACGGCACCACGGTACAGCTGACTGTTGGCGTGGATGAGGTCGATCCGGTCTTCTTCATCAGTGATCTGCTGATCCATCTCTCACAGGATCAGATGACCAAGAAGGCCTCCGAGG
>JAFSYF010000010.1 GCA_017443695.1 Butyrivibrio sp. | reverse complement strand
TATAGTAAACGAAATTTCTAATTTCGTTTACTATAAGCCTCCGGCGGATGCGACCGACCGCAAGATGTATGTATTGCGGCTTTGCCGCAAATGCGGTCGGCGCGTAGTAAGCGCCAAAACGAAGATAGTTTTGTCGCTTACCATAAAACAATTGTTCCCATATCAAGCGATTTAATAACTTTAATTTCGTTACGGTTGGATGGAATCAAACTCCATCCTTCCGTATTAAGCGAAATATCGTTTAATAACACCCGCATCATAATTCACTCAGTTCCATAACGCTGCATACATATCAGGTGGATTAATTGGTTGGGTTTCACATTCAATGACTCCGCCTCTGCCTTGAAGTTTTTCAAATCAGTTGGTGTCATAAGGAAAGTGATCCGCTCCGTCTTCTTCTCTCCGTGGGCCGCTGCCGGCAGACGGAACGCATCCCGCACTTGAACGACCTCTGTTGCACGATTCGTATCTGTTTGAGCCTCTGTCTGCACAGACGTCTCTGTTTTTGCAGCTACGGCCTTCGGGCCCTCCTGGGCCCTGTTCTGAACCGCTGATTCGACCTCTACAGTGACCGGAACCTCTGCTGCGGCTGTCGTGTCCGCTGCGGGAGCTGCTTTTTCTGCAGTATCCTCAGTAACTTGTCCAGCTGCTGCTTCTATATGAGACATCTCTACAGCCTTCCTTGTCGCCTCAGGCACTTTAGACTGTGCTGCCGGCAGCGTGTCCTCCATCTCTTCCTGCGCCTTTACGATGGCCTTCCGCCCCTTCTGAGCCTTCTCTGCGTATTCTGTATTGCCGATACTGCTGGAGAAATCCATCTCCCTCGCGTTTTTGACGAATTTACTGCTCATCTCTGCTCTGCCTCCTGGATTCTCTCAATCAGCTCATCTGTAACCAAGCGTGCATCCTGCGCTGCATCAGAGTTTGGCGCATAGTCCGTGATCCCTTCGTGCAGCTGCGGATTCTCCGACATTGCCACACTCCGGCGGATCCCATGCTCGAACACCGTGGTCCCCAGCTTCTCTGCCTGCAGCTCTGCCTGCTGCATGGCAAACCGCGACACATTGGTTCGTGTCGTATACTCGTTGAACAGGATTCCCAGTACCCGCAGCCCCGGATTGATCTCGGACTGTGCCTCCACGATACTTTGGGAAGCGCCGATATTGGACTGCAGGGAGGCCACATTGGGCTGCATCGGGATCACGATATAGTCCGCACAGGCCAGGGTCATATACTGATTCCAGTTCGTGCTGGGCCCCACATCGATGAAGATGAAATCATACGCCTCCCGCGCCTTATTCAGCGCCTCCCGGAAGGTCTTGGTCCCTGCACTCTGGTTGATATGCTCCACATCATTATTTGCCGGAACAAGATATAAGTTCTCTTTAATTTGTATCGTCACATCAGAAATGGTACGCTTTCCGCGCAATACTTCGCAGATTGTATCGATATCATTACGCGCCGGGAATTGACTGTTCAGGTCATCGAGTCCACAAAAGTAAGAAAGATTCGCTTCTTGACCATTAAGGTCAATCAGTAATACGCGGTAATCCCTCTTTGCCAGCTCCCAGGATATGTTGAATGTGAAAGACGTTTTTCCGATACCGCCCTTTTCATTCATGAAAGACAAGATTTTTGCCGACATGCCAGTGCCTCCCTATCACATCGAATATTATATATCCAACGATATCGTAACTCCTGGTTTAGACTTTATTGGGAGATTCGACACCCGGATCTTTACTATTATATGTGATTTTATCATAATTGTCAACATATTTAGTCTAATAAATATTTGAATATTGGTTCATATACTTTCACCAATTTTAATTCTCAGTATATTTTTTATTTTAGGTTTTACACTAATCATCACTTTGATTTCAGTTTAAGTTTTTATTTTGCTTTTTACCTCTATTCTTATTTATATTTTATTTTAAATCTCTATAATAGTTCCTATTCTAACTGAAACCATATCTTTAATAATTCTTTATGTTTATATTATAATCTGTAGCCAAAATACAATCAATATAACAATTATGATTAGACCTATAGTTTAAATCATTACACACACATATATATGTAGTCAAATATAACGTTTCATACAAATTGGAATTCAAATAGAAGCTAATACATGTATGTAAATCAAGATTGGGATAGAAACTTAAATGATTATAAGAATTAAATGCAATATTCAAATCAAAACCTTAATTTAAATTCTAATAAACATAATCATTCACATACTACTAAATACTCCATCAAATAATACAGTAAAACATATAATAAATATTAAAATTAAAATACAAGTATTTATCATACAATTTACAAGATATTTGTATGACATTGGTATATGTCCATCAACCGAAACAGACAACACAACATCACCCTGTGGATCACACAAACATCAACGAGAAACGAGTGATCATAACGCAGTCTGCGGTTCAATTATGGCACACAACCCGCGTAGACGCAATGGTAGCGTGGATCTTGTCGCATTTCGAAGATTCAGTTCGTATATACTCAAAACGGTAAGGGCGAGCAAAATAGTAAACGCCAAAAGTCTTTTCGTTTTGGCGTTTACTGCGCCGGATTTTGGCCGCTGAAAGCGGCATATTTCCTTGCAAAATCCGTGCGCATCCGCCGGAGGCATTATAGTAAGCGAAATTTCTAATTTCGCTTACTATAAAAAAGATTTGTGGCCTTGACGAGCGCGAAGCAACCCGCCATAAGCGAAATTTTTGTATAAAATAAACGCAAAAAGGAGTATAATCCCTGTGTATATTACAATAAGGTAAAGCTATACCCGGAGGATAACAAGTTGCAGCAGAACAAGACATCCTTTGAGATGGTCTACGAAGAAAACTTTTCATACGTGTACAACTTTGTCTACATGCGCGTCATGCATCGTGAGACAGCGGAGGACATCACCAGCCAGGTCTTCCTGAACGCCTTGTCCCACTATGACAGCTTCGACCCGGACAAAGCCTCAGCGCGCACCTGGCTCTGCACCATAGCCAGGAACACAGTGATCAACCACGTCAAGAGCGGACGCAGCCAGGAGATCCCCACCGAGGAACTCCCCGAGACGCCCATAGAAGACGATTACGGCCTCCGGCAGATGGAGATCAACAAAGAGGCCAGACGCATCCTCATACACCTCACAGAAGAGGAGAGAGACCTTCTGGCCCTGCGCTACAGCCTGGAGATGCCCGTCAAGGACATTGCAGAGATGTACGGCATCGATCCCAAGGCCATGACGGAACGTTACCGCAGACTTTTGACCAAATGTAGGAAATATACAGAAGGCGGCTCAATGGCAGACTACTAGCGGGCTTCATAAAATAGCAGCAGTTACATATCAACAGATTGTATAAAAATACAGGTGCAGGAACGATGAAAATCAACAAAACCATGACAAAACCAAACCTCACAAAATCATCCGCGCAAACGGCCGGAACAGCCACCCGGAACACGGACGGCCACACCCCGACCGGAAGTACGAAACGTAAGATCTACGCCATTGCGGCAGCCATGATGGCAGCCATCATCCTCATACTTTGCTTTGTGATCTACGCCGCCGGCCCCGGCAGCCGCATCCATGTAGAAGCCGCAGGCGGCAACTACGTCCTGGGCGGACAGTGGGTGCCTGTTGAGAACACCGTGAACGCCTGGTACTGGATCACCCCCGACGGCGTCCACCACGGCGACTGCTTCTCATCAGACGGCTACTACGTAGAGGCCAACGGCGTCCGGATGCTCACCAAACCCATCCTTGACGTACAGGTGCCCATGCGGAACTCCTGGCTCACAGCCGGTGCGGCAGGCGGCTTCGACTGCTTCGTCCCGATTGCCTCCCAGATCCAGCAATCCATGCAGGCCAACCTTGGCAAATACCGCACCCTGACCGTCTACAGCAACCATATCCTATTGACCTCCATCGTCCAGCAGAACGACACCACCTACATGGTTGACCGGATGGGAATGTACAAGGACACGGACATTGACGGCTACACCATCATGATCGCCACATCCCTGGGCGGTGACCGCAAGCGCATGGAAGGCGCCATTGGCAACGTAGACCTCATCGCCTATTACGACTACGAAATCCTCCGCTTCATGACCAACTCAGTCAGCCGCAGCGGCGACCTTCTGGCATCTGCCATTTACTCACACTGGCAGGACGAGAACGAGCATGGCATCAAGCTGGGAGAGTGGGTCAAGATCGGTGACACCATGGTCCGATACATGCCCATAGACGGCAAAGGAATGTATGAAATCAAGGCTGCATTTTAATTGCCGACCGCACAGAAACGGCATTTATACAATAACATATCTACTGTTATTGACAATGCTGTCGACAAGCTCATTGACCATAAGGGTCCACGCACAGACCGATGAGGACAGGCTCAGATCCTTCGGTGAGCAGATTGCTTCGGAGAACCTGATGGGAGACAGCCCGGATACCAGCATCCGAATGGGAGATTCGGGAGATTCGGGGAATATGGGCGGCACGGCAATCGATCAGGACAGCGACCCGGGCCGCATCCCCGACATCCTGCGGCAGATCCGTGAGATCGAGGAGACCTACGGCCCCCAGATCGTAGACCGCACCATTACAACAGGAAAGACCCCGGGACAGGGCAGCACCTACGAGGTGAGTTACGGCACAGGCGCCAAGATCTCCCTGCCACCCGCAGACAGCTACATCCTGCAGCAGCAACAGCAGGAGACCAGCCAGACCCTCGGCACGGCAACAGCCCAGACCACCGGAACAGCTGCTACAGGCCTGAACACGACAGACACGACACAGCGCAGGATCACACAGAGCCAGGACATCGGCTGGCAGGCCAGCATGATGAACGTGGGCACCCCCCTGATGAACCAGATCAGGATCCCCTGGATCATCATCCCCCTCCAGATCCCCGTCACCACCGTACAGCAGACCGCCTGTGAGAACCCGGGAGACGGAGAGGGCTTCCCCACAACGGACTGGCAGCGCTTCGGCACAGAACTCGTACCCCTGGGCGAGTTCAAACTCACCGCCTACGACCCCTGCCTCCAATGCTGCGGCAAGACCGACGGCATCACCGCAACCGGCACCCAGGGCTTTGCCGGACGCACCATAGCCGTAGACCCGAGCGTCATCCCTTATGGCTCCCACGTCGTCATCGGCGACTACGTATTCGTCGCAGAGGACACCGGCGGCGCCATCCGGGGCAAACACATAGACCTCTTCATGAACACACATGACATTGCGAAACAGTTCGGCGTCCGGCAGGCAGAAGTCTATCTCATCAAGTGAACGGCGGACCGTCAACACAAGGAGGTGCAGCATGAATTTCAATGGCGTTGTAGATGCATTTCATGGACTGATACAGACACTGGCCCACATCGAGTTCACCGGGGCGATCTACTGCACCCTGATGCTCTGTCTGGCAGTCTTCGTCTGCCTCGAAGGCATCAAGATCTACAAACTCGTCATTGGCTTCGGCGGCTTCATCCTTGGGTACGTCGCCGTCCACGACCTCCTGAGCATGTGGCTCACCAGCAGTGAGCTGCTCCTTATGCTGGAGGTTGCCGGAGGCCTGCTCCTGGCAGTCCTCGCCTGGAAGATCTACGTCCTCGGCGTCGGATTCCTCGCCTTCCAGTTCGCCTACGTCAACATCAACCCCACGGTCGAGAACAAGATCATCAGCTTCTTCATCAGCGTTGCAGCCGCTGCACTTATCGGCTTCCTCGCCATGAAACTTAACCGGCCCGTCATCGTCGTCCTCACCGCAGTCCTGGGCGGCTTCTCCGCAGTCAACTACTTCCAGCAGCTCATGCCGGTATTCCCTGCGGATCTCAGCTTCTTCCCGCCCCCAGGCAGCGCCGCCTACTACTTCGCCAAGGTATTCCTCTCCGCGGCCGGCGTAGGCATCCAGGACGTTCGGGAACCCAGGGACCCGCAGCATGAATCCTGATATTTTTGAACTTACTGTGCGTAGCCACTACTCCGCGAGGGTTGCCGTGTGCCAGTGGCACACGTTTGGCAACGACCGAAACGAAGTGCAGAAGCTTGCGAATCCCGAGGCAGGCACCGAATCGGGCCGCGCTCGGAGAGCGCATGGAATGCCCGATTCGCAGTGACCATTCACAGGGACTGTGAATGGTCAAACTTGCCAACCGGCGCCATAAGAGGTATAATATAATGTCAAACCATTTTTTTGCAGTATTTTAGGGGGAAAGGATAGCGTTTATGGAAAACGAGCTGATTTACCGGGCGCCCGCACGTGTAGACGGCAAAAACGCCGAAGAAGTGCTCAAAGAACTGACCGGGTTGGTCCAACAGGAACCGGAGGCCATCTCCGTGGACATGACCGAAACAACCTACCTAAGCAGTGCGGGACTGCGCTCCCTCACCGCCGGATATAAGATGATGCGTGCCCGGGGCGGCAACTTCCGCCTCATCAACGTCAGCGACAGGATCCGTGACCTCCTCGACGTCACCGGCCTCTCAGGGTACTTCCCGATTGAGTAAACGCCGCAGACGCATCCGCTTCGCCTGGCTGGACTACCTCTTTGACGAACAGCACGAACCCACCCAGGCAGAAGCACCAGAGGTCACCGAGGAACAGCCCGTCCAGCAGACGGAAGAGACCCCCAGCCGCTTCCGCCGCAAGAAGAAGAGGGAAGGGATCTCCGACACAGACCCCGTTAGCTTCCGGACAGTCACAGGCCCCATCACGGCGCAGCAGGCAGTCTACTTCGCCGTCCGGGACGTACTGTATGCCATGGGCCCCATCTTCACCTACATCGGCATCACCATGGTCTGCATACTGGTCGGATTCCTGCTCTCAGGGCGCATGATGTACGGACTGAACAACTACCTGTCCGAACGCTCCAACCTCGCGGCAGCCGTAGCAGTCGTCCTGACCCTGCGGTACCTCTACCGGAAGTCCCGAAAGCGGGGCAGCGTCTTCTTCGAGGACGCCTCCCTCTACCTCAAGGACATCCAGTGGCACAAAGTAGCACTGGGCTTCCTCTTCGGAGCGGGGACAGCCCTCTTCCTGTCAGCGGCGCTGACCCTCATCCCCAAGGTATGGGTCTTCGCCTCCTATGACACACACGTCGGCAAGATGTACCAGCGGGCGGACATCCTGCTCTCCATCATAGAGAGCGCACTGCTGACACCGCTTGTGGAAGAGATCATCTTCCGCGGCTACATGCTCAACCGCCTGCTTAGACGATGGCCGGAACTCCCCGCACTCATCGTCACGACACTGGTATTTTCCGCACTGCATGGCAGTGCCATATGGTTCATCTACGTATTTGTGATGGGCTGGCTCATTGGCCGCCTGTCCATACGGGAGGGCAACATCCTCTACGGGATCTGCGTCCACGCAGGCTTCAACCTCCCCTCCGTCGTGCAGTGGTTCACCTACTTCCTGCACCCGGAGCTGCAACTGACGGACGTAGTGACCTCCACCTTCCAGACGATCCTTTTGGGCATGATCGGCGGAGTGGCAGCAGCACTATCTTTTCTTATTTATAAGAGAAAGGAGAGGAACGCATTATGAAAGACATGCCCGGCATACCGCAAATCGATTTCAAGAAAGTCCTGGTGAACCTCCTCCTGGCGGTTGCAGGCGTCATCTTCCTTGGCGCCACCACCGGCGTGATGCTCACCAGCCTGTCACACTGGAGCGCCACCCAGTCCTTTGACGTCATCGTCACGCCCCAGACCCTCTTCGGCAAGGCCCAGCTCATCTATGGCGTGATCGAGATGCTGATCCTGGCGGGCATGTACATCGTCTACAAGCTCTCCCAGCCCTCCACCTACTCCAAGGGACTTCTCTCCGGCAAGAAAGAAGGAGACGCCTTTGCCGACCGCGTCGAAGGCTCCCTCGAGAACTCCCGCTTCCTCACGGACAAGGAGCGCGACGAACTCTTCCCCCACAAGAACTTCAGGAAACTCCCTGAACTCAAGAAGGACGGCATCCCGCTCTCCGCAGTCTACAACCCCCGCACACGGGACATCGACATCAACATCATCAGCCCGGCCCACGGCATCATCATCGGTGCTACCGGTTCCGGTAAGACGACCACCTTCGTCAACCCCGTCGTACAGATCCTGGGCCACAGCTCCGCCGGCTCCTCCATGATCTGCACCGACCCCAAGGGCGAGCTCTTCCAGATGCACTCCAAGCTCCTCCACGACCACGGCTACAACTGCATGGTCCTGGACCTGCGTGACCCCTACAGCTCCTTCCGCTGGAACCCCCTGGGCGACATCTTCGACAACTACCAGAACTTCGTCAACCTCGGCCAGCAGATCAAGGAACACACCGACGACATCGCCGACTACCCGGACCTCAAGCGCATGCACAGCGACGACAAATTCGACGAAGCAGACGAATGGTACGAGTGGGACAACTGCGCCTGGGCCGATGGCGTCGACCTCATCAACAAGATTCGTATCGAACGGCAGAAGATCTATGACGAATGCTACGAAGACCTGAACGACCTCATCTCCGTCATCTGCCCCATCGAGAATGAGAAGGATCCTGTCTGGGAGAAAGGTGCCCGCTCCATCATCATGGCCGTCTGCCTCGGCATGCTGGAGGACAGCGAGAACCCCGAACTCGAGATGACCAAGGACAAATTCTGCTTCTATAATGTAAACAAGGCCATCGGCAACTCCGAAAACGAATACAAGGCACTCAAGGACTACTTCACCGGCAGAGACAAACTCTCCAAGGCAGCGGGCCTCTCCCGCCAGGTACTCTCCGCGGCGGACCAGACCCTGGCCTCCTACATGAGTATCGCCCTGGACAAGCTCTCCATGTTCAACGACGAAGGCCTCTGCGCCCTCACCAGTGCCACCGACATCCAGCCCACCACCTTCGCGGATCAGCCCACAGCGCTCTTCTTAAAGATCCCGGATGAGAAGGACACCAGGCACGCCCTGGCCGCCGTCTTCATCCTCTGCATCTACAAGGCACTGATCAAGGTGGCATCCGCCAGAGAGGACCTCTCGCTCCCGCGCAACGTCTTCTTCCTGCTGGACGAGTTTGGTAACATGCCCAAGATCGACAAATTTGACAAGATGATCACCGTCGGCCGTTCCCGTAAGATCTGGTTCGAGATGATCGTCCAGTCCTTCGCGCAGCTCAAGAACGTCTACGGCGAGACCGTCGCCGACATCGTCAAGGGCAACTGCGGTATCAAGATGTTCATCGGTAGTAACGACATCCCCACCTGTGAGGAATTCTCCAAGATGTGCGGTAACATGACCGTCCGCACCTCCAGCACCTCCATGGGCCTCAAGGACAAGACCGGCAACATCAACGTCTCCACCAACACCCAGGTACGGCCGCTGGTATATCCTTCCGAATTGACCCGGTTGAACAATACCAAGTCCACCGGCAACTCCATCGTCGTCACCTTCAACAACTTCCCGCTCAAGGCCAAATTCACCCCGAGCTACAAATGCCCGCTGTATGAATTCGGCCAGATGGACCTGACAGACGTCCGCAGCAACGTCTTCTTCGGCGACGAGATCTACTACGACCTGGATGAGCGCAACTACATCGTCCTCGACCAGGCCGCCGAGAACAACGGCGAGAACCAGACAGAGGGTGATGGCGCCACCGACGACTCCACCGAGGGCGGCTACACCGGAGAGGGCGCCACCGATGAGGAATACGGCACATCGGAGCTGGATGAATCCGCATTTAGTGAGGAGAACTGGGAAGACCTCGATGAACTGGAGGAGACCAGCGAATCACTGGAAGAGGGCGGATCCGCAGAATCCTCCGACACAGCGGAATCCGATACAGCCTCCGCAGACAGCGAACCGGAACAGAACACGGATGACGACGACATCGACGACATCCTGATGCAATACGACAGTGATTTGGATGACGCGTTCAAACAGAGCGCATGAGAACAGGAGCATTCCGTAAGCAATGAACAGGTATTCACAATCGAGCAGGAGATGGCGGTACGCGGCGATGCCGGTGCTGTCTCTGATGCTGGCACTCACCACCACCACGCCGGCTGAAGCCACCGCAGTAGGGGATGGCGGACTCTTCTCCACGCTGAACAACATCTACGGCACCGTATCCACCCAGGTCGGTGCTGCAGCAAACCAGCAGAACACCCAGACCACGGCCCAGCCCAACGCCCTGCTGGTCATCCCTGGAACCAACGGCACCACAGGCACTACGGGTACCGTAACAACACCCGCCACCGGTACCACCGGCAGCGGCACAGGCCTGGTGGTTCCCGCTGGACTCTCCATGCAGGATGTCCAGACCGTCATCAACAACATCACCGGCGCAAGCGGCGTCGTAAGCGGCACCACCGGAACCACAGGCACGACAACAGGCGGCACGACATCCACCATCAACTACAACAACCTGATTGGCGGACTCCTGAACAGCACTGGCACCACAGGCACCAACGGCACCGTGACCACACCCGCCACGGGCACCACCATCGGCAACGTCATTGGCACCGCCGGCAACCTGATCGGCAGCGTCCTCCCGGACACGACCGGAACGACCAACGGCAGCTACAACTACAACTACAGCACCGGAACCACAGGCTACTCGGGTGCCTCCGGCAGCCCCATCGTCGTACAGGGACGCAGAGTCATCACCTATTACCCCATCGGCCACTATGAGAACCGTGGGGGCACCACCGGCAGTGGCGGGACGGCCGCCGGCCAGCCAGGCCAGACCACATCCGCCGCTGCCCAGCAGAGAACTGGCGCAGCCCAGGTGACAGACGTCTCCGGCAACACCTACAAGGTCAGCATCGGCAACCAGCAGATCCAGGTCGACGTCTCCGGCAACGCCATCACCAAGGGCCTGCCGGATGCAGGCACTGTAGATTTCCTCGTCGGCGAGAAACCGCTTAAGGTCACCGTCAACAGCAACCAGTTCACCGTCGACGTCTCCGGCAACTCCGTCACCGGTGCGCTGGGTGCCGGCGTCGTCCCGGGCAACAACCAGATCCTGGTGGTACCCACAGGCTACACCGTCACCAGCACCCAGGCCATCAACAACGCCCTGACCGCCACGTCCTCCCAGCAGGTCTTCGTGCAGGACATCGTCCCCCTGGAGTCTGACCCCATCGGTCCCAAGGTGACTCAGGCCACCATCAACGAGACCTACCATGAGAACTACCGTGTCTACGAGGAGCGGATCAACGACATCTACGCCATCTACACCAACGTTGCCGCAGGCACCATCACCAACCGGCCCGCCATCTTCGACGTCCCCAGCGGCGTCTCCGTGCGCATGACCCGTGATGGCAAGGAGGTCCGCTTCCGCAACAAGGAACAGATCCAGACCGAAGGCAGCTACGTCATGCAGTTCTACATTGCGCAGGACGACGCCGAATGGACCCCGGCCTGGGCCCAGTCCCTCTCCAGAGCCCAGATGCGCTTCCGCATCCAGTACACCGCCCTGGACGGCACCTCCCTCGTACAGGAGGAACAGTCGGAGCTCCAGTCCTTTGCGGATCTGGTACAGGAGGACGCGGAGGTACTCCTGCCGCCGGCAGAGGAGCCCGAGCCGGAACCGGAGCCCGAGCCTGAGCCGGAACCCGAACCGCAGCCCGAGCCCGTCCAGCAGGACCTCACAGGCTTTGTCACAGCGGCCAACGCCATGAAGACCACCTATGACCCGGAGAGCGGCTACTACAAGGCAGAGCTCCTGACAGGCAGCACCTTCTACAGCAACATACCCAACGGCATGGTGACCAACACCGCCGTACTGTTCCAGCCATCCAAAGAGCTGCGCTACGAACTCTACAAGGACGGCAAACAGGTGGACTACACCCCTGGCGACTTCATTCAGGAACCCGGCAACTACATCATGATCCCGGTGGTGGACGACCTCCTCTATGAGAGCTACTACCGGACCACCAAGCCCATGCTGCACTTCTCGATCTTGACCGAGCCGGTCAACTACATGAGCATGGTCTCCATACCGGATGGCATGAAGGTCAGGGAGGTCCGCCAGAACGGCAACGTTGTCACCAAGGACACCAAAATCACCGACAGCGTCGTATCCCTGCCGGAGGACGCCACCTATGAGATCGACCTCACGGATGCGTCGGGAGAGACCACCGTTTCGATTGAACGCGACACCGAACCGCCCAGGGTACGGGTCAAGGTTCAGCCCAACCTGGCCACCATCGAATACCTGACGGACGACGTCGCGCACACCACCCTGTACCGCGGCAACGAAATCGTCAACGACGGCGCGGTGCGTGTCTCCGAGATCACCCAGCCCGGTATCTACCGCCTGATTGTAACGGACAAGGCGGGCAACCAGGTCACCAAAGACTTCACCGTATCCTTCCGAATCAACTTCGCGGCGATACTGGCCATCGTCTCGGTGATTGCGATCATCGCAGCAGTGATCATATTCCTGCGCCACACCAGAACCAAGGTACGCGTTAGATAAGATTGGAAAGAGTAACTAGTTGGAATAGCCCAGATAAAGCGAGGTGGTTGGCATGCAGATGAGTCCTGTATCCATGAGCTTCCTTTCCATATTGGAGGACATCTTCCAGACCATCCTGGACTCGATCCTTGTCCCGGTCCTGGAGAAGGTCTTCTACTTCGTGTGGGACCTGGTGGGCGGTATCATCATGTCCTTCTTAAGCGGCCTGTTCTACTCGCTCTTTGTCATCCTCCTCAAGATCCTCCTCATCCTGGAGAAGATCTTCGATGTCTTCGCCGGCATGGTCGGCGTATTCGTGGAGGACCCCGCCACAGGCCAGATGGTCGCCACATCCAGCGCATCCAACATGGCCGTTGACAACAACACCCTCCTGGATGTCCTCCTGCGCAGCGACGTCATCGTCAGAGCCTTCTTCGGCATGACCGCCGGCGCCTTCGTGGTCTGCTTCCTCGTGACCATCTTCGCCGTCATCCGCTCCATGGGCGAGTCCATCGGCGAGCTCAGGCGTCCCGTCAGCCATGTCCTGCGCCAGACGGCCAGAGCCTGCTTCACCTTCGCCGTCATCCCCATCGCCTGCATCTTCATGGTCAAAACGGCCGGCGTCACCATCGCCACCGTCCGGAAATACATGCCCACCAAGATCGACGGCAGTGTCGCACTGGAGAAACAGCGCCTCGTCTCGGACGCCCTCTCCAACGACACCGGCGCACCCCAGCGCCGCTCCAAACAGGCCCGCTTGGAAAAAGCCATCGCGGCATCCCGCCTGGCCACCAAGAACTCGGAGACCATGGTCTGCGACATGATCTTCTACCTGGCGGTCAAGGACCACTTAAAGAATCCCAGCAACGCCAACTACTACTTAAGCGGCCAGCATTTCCAGAACGAGACCGTCTCCAAATCCGACATCAACATCTCGGAGATCGAATGGATCTACGCCCTCTTTGAGGCGCTCCTCATGATCCTCCTGATGATGATCGAGATCGTGCAGGCCATCACCCGGATATTCATGATCCTCATCCTCTTTGTTGTCAGCCCCTACTTCGTGGCCATGATGCCACTGGATGACGGCGCCAAGTTCAAACGCTGGAAGGACATGTTCGTAGGCTTCTCCATCGCCTGCTTTGGCCCGGTACTGGCCATGCGCATCTACCTGGTCATCCTTCCCTATGTTGTATTGGGCACCGACATTGACTTTGGCATGGGCGACATCACCCTCCGGGTCTTCCGCTTCTTCTTCATCCTTGCGGGGGCCTACGCCGTATACAAGAGCCAGGGCATGATGCTCGACATCATCAACCCGGAGATCGGCCAGCTCCTGAACCAGTCCAGCGCCATCGTCACACAGGCTGCGTCCAGTGGCGGCAGCGCCACCTACAAGTTCCTGGAGAAACAGGTCAAGAAGCTTGGCTCCGGCGGCAGTGACAAGAACGGTGATGGCGGCGAGAAGGGCGGCGACGACAGCGGTGGCGGCGGCGACGAAGGCGGCAGCGGGGGAGGTGATGGCAAATGATGCAGACAATCGTACAACTTGGATGGCTGCAGGATGCCATCGACTGGCTGTTCAACAAGATCCTCAGCCCGGTCTTCAACTGGCTTTCTGACCTGTTGAGCACCGTATTTGAATGGGTCTTCAACAACATCCTGCTCCCGATCCTCCAGGTGCTCTTTGAGAAACTCTTAAAGATCGCGATCCAGCTCATCTGGAAGATCCTTGCGACCTTCCTGTACACCATCCTCAAGGGACTCCTCTCCATCGTGGAGATGCTGGAGGAAAGCTTCAGTGTCCTCGCGGGCACCAAGGAAGTCACCGTATCGGGCGCCAAGGGACCGTTATTAACTGTCCTGGTCAATTCCGGTCTCGTCCGGAACACCATACTGATCACGATCCTCATCGCCTTCATCCTCTGCTTCCTCTTTGCGGTCTTCGGCGTCCTGCGCTCCATCGCGGACATGGAGGGGCAGCAGAACAGACCCGTGGGACAGGTCCTGCGCCTCACCCTTCAGGCTGTCATACGGATGCTCCTCGTCCCCGTGATGGCACTCATGCTCATCATGCTGGGGGACGCCATACTGAAGAGCATACAGCTGGCCATGAACCCGGGAGGCTCCTC
>JAFSYF010000104.1 GCA_017443695.1 Butyrivibrio sp. | reverse complement strand
CCGTTAGGCAACACCGCCATCTGGTCCAGGATCCTGGATACCATCAACGCGCCTGTCTATGAAACGCGTATCGACGATTCCGAAGAATCGTAATTCACAACGTCACCCCACACCCGGCAGTCCGCCGCCGGCGTATGCCCCACGCAACGGACGATGACCTCACTGCACCGGCGTGCGCTTCAGATCCTCCAGCGCACGCCGGTAGACATCCTCCACGCCGGCATCCCGGCCTTCCTCATACACGGCGATCCCCAGCGTCATTGGCACCTTCTCCCAGTCGGCGACACTGCCATCGGCAGCCAGCGCAGCCACCCGGTCCTGGTACGTCTGCATCAGCTGCGCACGGTTCTCATAATCATTCCCCTTCAGAATGGCCAGAAACTCATCTCCACCGATCCGGAACACCGGCGAATGCTCAAACACATGACAGAACGTCGAACAGCAGCTGACGATGGCCCGGTTCCCCTTCTCCACGCCGTATTTCTCATTGATCGCCTTCAGCGTCGGCAGATTGGCAGCCACCAGAGCGAACGCCACCGACCCATGCCGGAGATCAAAGGTGATCCGCTCCAGCGCCCTGGCACAGGCGATCCGGTTCCGGATTCCCGTGAGCGGATCCCGCTGCTCCTGCTCTGCGATATCGATCGCATTGCTCCTGGAATCATCCAGCTTGACCCTGGTGACGGACAACTCCTCCACATGATAGTTCAGATCCGCCACCATCTGTTTCATGGCATTGACCAGATCCTCGATCTCGTCCCCCGTGTGGATCTCCAGATGCTCGAACCGGTGCTGCTCCGTATCCTTATCGCTCTCCGTATATTTCATGGCCACGGCGGACAACTCCGTGATGGGGGAAACAATGTATTTGCCCACCAGGTTCACCCCGATCATCACCAGGAATACACTGATGATGAGAAGAATCAGCGCCAGACCGATGACGTAGTTGATGATCTCATTCAGGATGGCACCGATGGCGATATCCACCGCTGCATAGGCCACATATTCCCCGTCGTACATCACGGGACACGCGGCAGTCACCAGCCACCCGTATTCCGGCGTATAGTTCGCGCGGGTCTCCGGTTTTTCCCCCACCGGTGTGCGGTTGTTTCTGTTCTTGAGATAGAACGGATCGAAGCTCCCCGGCGGGCAGGGATCGGTCCCGCCGTCCACCAGATACACGGAGGCTTCCGTCCGCTCATCCATCCACACCAGATAGGCGGAATCCAGCTGACTGACTTTGGTGGTCCGCCGGAGCCTTGCCAGGAGGTCCTGGTACTCCGGCATGAGCATGATGCGCTCATACCTGGCCACATAGTCATTATACGCCGCGGTTCCCCTCTTCGAATTGCTCACCCGGTCCGGATCGCTGTCATAGACGGCCTGCACGGCATCCCGCACCTTCGCCACATCCTGGGCATTCAGCGCGCCGGCCATATTCGCGGAGATGGAGGTGGCCTTCGCGATATTGTCCCTGTTGATGACATGTACGATCATCGCCCCGCCCGACAGCGAAGCCGCGATACACAGCAGGATCGACACCGACGCCATCAGCAGAATGGTTTTCTTCCTGAGCGAAAATCTATTCATCACCTGTCCTTTCTATTCCTCTATATGTATTTCACGAATTCCATGACAGACAGCCCCTGTTGCCTCACGCAGCCTGCTCGCGCTGCCTGGTGATCCGGTTCACCACTACATGCCAGGCGATGAAGGTGTAGATCCCCGCCGCCAGCCAGGCCACCGCATCCCCGGAGACCGCCAGCAGATAGCTCTCCATCCGCATGGAGATGAATGCCACCAGGAACCGCGCGATGAGCTCCACCACCCCGCCCAGCATGGGCAGGAAACCATACCCGCAGCCCTGCATGGCGTTGCGGTAGATGAAGATCATCCCCAGCGGGATATAGCAGGTCATACAGACATAGGCATAGGGCCGCGCCCAGCCGAGGATATCCGCCAGCTGCGCATCCCCTGAGAAGAAGATCCCCGCGGTGAGTGGCAGGAGCCCCCAGGTAAGGGCGAGACTCATCAGGGAGTAGACCGCATTGATGACATTGATCAGAAACACCCCGCGCTTGAGCCGGACGATGTCGCCCTTGCCATAGTTCTGGCCGCAGTAGCTGGCCATGGTCTGACCGAAGGCCGGCATCCCCTGGGTCAGCAGGGTCACCAGCTTACTGGCCGCTGTAAAGGAGGCCACGGCCACCGAACCGAACAGATTGATGGAAGCCTGCATCACCATCGTGCCGGAGGCGGTGATGGCGAACTGCAGCGCCATGGGCACGCCCATCCGGAGCTGGTGATCCGTATCCGCCCGGTTGAGATGCCAGTCCTTCCGGGTCGGGCGCAGGGCGGGCTCTCTGGTGAGGATGTAGATGGCACAGCCCACCGCCGCCAGGGCCT
>JAFSYF010000103.1 GCA_017443695.1 Butyrivibrio sp. | reverse complement strand
TGCGCATGGCGCTGAAGAAGGCATCCCGCCGTTTCTTCATCGCACCCTCAATGGTTGTATGGGCTACCAGATAATCCGCAATCTTACGACGATCCTTGCCCTTGATCCTGGCCGGCAGCTCCTCCTCCATCTGCTGGCGTTTGGCGCCCAACCGCAGATCCGCCGCCGCTGTGATCCTGCGGAAGGCCAGCACATTCTCCCTGGCCGCCTCCATATCCAGCTGTCCGTTCTTCATGGGGCCCAGGAACTCGGACTGGATGCGGTTAACCGCATCCACCTCATCCTCTGTCAGAAGGCCGGACTGCTCCAGAACCATGGCACGATCCAGGAACTCCGCGCGCTCCCGGGGTGTCTTGCAGTTGTGATACTCCTCCAGCATCTGAAGCCCGTCCGAGGTCTTCAGGAAATACTCGCCCTGAAGCAGTTTCATATAGATGGAACCTTCGTTATTGTTAAGCTGTCCCTGATCAATCCAACCATTAATCTGGTTCCGGATCTCCCTCCTTGCCTCAGGATCTTCCTGGGCCTGTATATACGCATGCGCCGTATCCGCCAGCCGTTTCATGCGTCTGATACGATCTCTGGCCATCTCTTCGGTCTCATTATGGGACTGGCCCTCAAATACGTTGGGTACACCGTATCTGCTCAGCAACTTCTTATGGAAGATGTTGTCCGCTTCCTTCTGATCCAGGGCCTCAGTCTTGTCGCAGGCGGTGTTGATGAAATGGATGGGCTCAGCCGGCGGCTCTCCCAGGAAGGTGCGGTCGATCCTGTCGTTGAGTGCCTCCTCCGCCACCATCGTATTCTCACTACGCTGCTTATATGAGAAAGCATCGTAGTTCGGCAGGCCCGTATCATACATATACCGGCCGATCATCTGATAGCCCTCCATCAGAGAGAGCTGGTCCTGCTGCGGATCAAGCCGGAAGCCATCGTAAGTGTGGTGGGTCGACTCCCACATGGTGTCCTGAATCACCACCTGGTCTCTGACCTTGCTCTGCATATCCGACCCCATACCCCCATCATAGTAGTCATCCTCGGAGATATGATGGGACTGCAGATAGTTCTTAAGCCGGGGTTCCGACACGTTTGTCAGCATGAAGCTCATGGAGCTCATGGACTGATAAGCGGCGCCCTCGGGGGTTCTGAAATAAACCTGCGCCATCTTGTTGGCGACGGATTTGGGAAATACGGGATCATGATCCAGGGGCGGAAGGGGGATCTCGCCATTTTTGATCCGCTCTTCGTTCTTTTTGTCAAGCTCTTCCTGGTACTTCAGTTCCTCGTGATACCGTCTGAGCTGATCCCTCTCCTCCGGTGTCAGCTGTGCCCAGACCATCTGTCCCATCTCCTCCTGGAGACGGATCTGGCGCTGATGGAAGGATTTCAAACGCATCATGTGCAGCGGGAAATCCAGCTGGCCGTCCGATGCCAGCGGGAAGAAGTAATCTGTCTGAAGTTCCCTGAATACCCCCTGCTCCTCACTGGTCAGCTGCCCGGACAACTGCATGTAGTTCAGGCTGAACAGGAAGTCGGCCTTCTCCTCCATGGTGGGAAGGCTGTTATAGTACTCACGCATCTGTTCATGGCAGCTCTGCTTGTACAGATGTCTCGTCATTCCCTGTAAATTCGGTCTGGGCATTGGGGCCTCCTGTTCTGGCGCCGGTCGCGCTCACTTCTATTTTAATGCTTCTACCATAATATACAAGCCCGGGGTGCAAACTCCACGGTAGAAATTGAGGCCCCGGGAAGACAGAGGGAAGACAGAGGGACGGTTCTACTGTCTTGCTGGAAAGCGCAAGACAGATAGAACCGTCCCTGCTGTCTTCCAAACTCCACGGTAGAAAATAAGCCGTTACAGTTCAGCGCCATGCCAGCGCTGAACTGTAACTGGCGATTCGGGCATTCGAATGCTCGCTTCGCTCGCGGCCCGAATCGCTTGTATCGGCAGAATCCAAACACTGGGCCGCAGTTCTACGCTTCGCTTCGGTCGGC
>JAFSYF010000102.1 GCA_017443695.1 Butyrivibrio sp. | reverse complement strand
GGAATCGAGACAGAGCTGCATCACAAGCTCATGAAAGAGCTGGACGGTGCGGAGAAGGTCAAGGTGCTGCTGGCCCGCGCCCTTTTCGGCAACCCGGATATCCTGCTGCTGGATGAGCCGACCAACCATCTGGATATGGATGCCATCGCATGGCTGGAGGAATTCCTGATCAACTTCCCAAACACGGTGATCGTGGTCAGCCACGACCGCTATTTCCTGAACAAGGTCTGCACCTACATCGCCGACATCGATTATGGCAAGATCCAGCTCTATGCCGGAAACTATGATTTCTGGTACGAATCCAGCCAGCTGATGATCCGTCAGATGAAGGAGGCCAATAAGAAGAAGGAGGAGCAGATCAAGGAATTAAAGGAGTTCATCGCCCGCTTCTCCGCCAACGCTTCCAAGTCCAAGCAGGCCACCTCCCGCAAACGTGCCCTGGAAAAGATCGAACTGGAGGACATCCGGCCCTCCAGCCGTAAATATCCCTACATCGACTTCCGGCCGGACCGTGAGATCGGCAATGAAGTACTGACCGTAGAGGGCCTGTCCAAGACCATCAATGGGGAGAAGGTGCTGGACAATATCTCTTTCGTCGTACAGCACGACGACAAGATCGCCTTCGTGGGCGGCAACGAGCTGGCCAAAACCACTCTCTTCCAGATCCTGACGGGTGAACTGGAGCCGGATGCGGGCACCTACAAATGGGGCGTCACCACCAGTCAGGCCTACTTCCCCAAGGACAACACGAAGGAATTCGACAACGATTACACCATCACCGAATGGCTGACCGGCTACTCGGAGAACAAGGACACCACTTATGTCCGCGGCTTCCTGGGCCGAATGCTGTTCGCGGGCGAGGATGGCGTCAAGAAGGTGAAGGTGCTCTCCGGCGGTGAGAAGGTCCGCTGCATGCTCTCCAAGATGATGATCTCCGGCGCCAATGTGCTGATCTTCGACGAGCCGACCAACCATCTGGACATGGAGGCCATCACCGCACTGAACCAGGGTATGATCAAATTCCCCGGCGTGGAGCTCTTCGCCTGCCGTGACCATCAGGTCGTACAGACAACCGCCAACCGCATCATGGAGATCCTGCCGGACGGTTCACTCATCGACAAGGTTTCCACCTACGACGAATACCTGGAGAGCGATGCGATGGCCAGAAAACGTGCCGTTTACAGCACCAATGAATCAGAAGAGGAGGACGACTGACATGCAGACTTATTCCCCGGTAAAAGAAGGCAAGGTTCGTGAAATCTATGACATTGATGACCGGCTGATCCTCGTTGCCACCGACCGGATCTCCGCCTTTGATGTGATCCTGAAAAACCAGGTACCGAACAAAGGGCGGGTGCTCACGCAGCTCTCCCGGTTCTGGTTTGAGCTGACCTCGGATATTCTGCCGAATCACATGCTCTCAACGGATACGGCAGATATGCCGGAGTACTTCCGCACACCGGATTTCGCTGGCCGCTCCATGCTGGTGAAGAAGCTCACCATGCTGCCCATCGAGTGCATCGTCCGCGGATACATCACCGGCAGCGGTTGGGCCAGCTACCAGAAGGAGGGTGTCGTCTGCGGTATCCGTCTGCCGGAGGGCTTGCAGGAGAGCGACAAACTCCCTGAGCCGATCTACACCCCCTCCACCAAAGCGGAGATCGGGGAACACGACGAGAATATCAGCTATGAGAAGAGCATCGACGTGCTGGAGAAGCAGTTCCCCGGCCACGGCGAGGACTATGCCAAACAGCTTCGTGACTGCACACTGGCCTTATACCAGAAGTGTGCGGACTATGCCAGGGAGCGCGGTGTCATCATCGCGGATACCAAGTTTGAGTTCGGCCTGGACGAGGAGGGCCGCATCGTCCTGGGTGATGAGATGCTGACCCCGGATTCCAGCCGCTTCTGGCCGGCGGATGCATACGAACCCGGTCACGGCCAGCCTTCCTTCGACAAGCAGTATGTCCGGGACTGGCTGAAAGCCCATCCGGACAGCGATTACAACCTGCCTGCCGACGTCATTGACCGTACGGTAGATAAATATCTGGAAGCTTACGAAAAGATTACAGGAAAAGCGCTGGCGGTTTAAGCCAGCGCTTTTTGCTTACTGATATCTGTCTGGAAACATCGCCCGGTGACGCGCACGCAGCTGCTCATAGACCTCCTCCGGAATCTTCAGCCCCCCGAAACCTGTCCCGAGGTCGATATCCGGCTTGTTCGCCCCATGGAAATCCGAGCCACCGCTCTCCAGTAAATCATACTTCTGCGCCAGTTCCTGCACTCTCCGCTCATCCGAAGGACTGTAGGTTGTATAATAGCGCTCGATGCCCACCAGGCCGGCTTCCTTCAGCTCCTTAACCAGCGCATCCAGTGCCTCGCTCCCCAGCCCGTAGATCATCGGGTGCGCCAGAATCGGCAGCCCTTTCCCCATCAGGATCTGTTCCACCGCCATCACCGGTGTGATCTTTTCACGCGGCACATAGCAGGGACAGTGATCGCCGAGATACTTGTCAAACACCTCTTTGATGCTCTCCACATATCCCTTCTGCAGCAGCATCCGTCCGAAATGCGCCCTGGTGATCACAGCCCCGGGATTGGCCTCCAGGAGTTCCTCCCAGGTGATCGGCATCCCGGCTTCCGTCAGTTTCTCACAGATCTTCTTATTCCGCTCGATACGGGAGTTGATAAAGCCCTGCAGTCCGGCCCGGTAGGATGGATCCTTATAATCAACGAATAACCCGACCACATGGACATCTCCTCCGTTCTCCACGGTGGAGTACTCGATCCCCGGCACCACAGTCAGCTCCGGATGCGCCTGTGCACCACGGGCCACAGCCTCCGGCAGTCCGTCCACCGTATCATGATCGGTGATGGCAATGGCCTTCAGCCCCTTCTCCGCGGCATAATCCACCAGCTGTGACGGTGTATAGGTGCCGTCCGATGCAGTAGAATGGCTGTGCAAGTCAACAACATTCATGCTATAATACCTCCTATGGATTACAATAGTTTCCATTCTACCACAAAGGAGCACAAATGACACATATGCTGCAAAGTCGCCGTAAACGGCGGTCAGAGGATGAGGAAGTCACCTACTGGCTCTCCTACTCCGATATGATGGCAGGTCTGCTGCTGGTTTTCGTCCTGATCATCTCCGTCACCATGCTGCGCGCCCGTGTCCAGTATGATGCCAAGGAGCTTGAGCTGCTTGGCAAGGAACAGGACCTCCTGGTTCAGACGGATGCACTGGAGGAGGAACGCGCCACGGTCGCCAGCCAGCGTCTGCTGCTGGATGAACAGCAGAATGCACTCCTCAAACAGGAGGATCAGCTGCGGATCCAGGCAGCGGAGCTGATCGCCCAGCAGGACCGGCTGGCGACACAGGAGGAGGAGCTGGCAAGGAAGAATCTCCTTCTGTCCGAGCTGCAGGATCTTTATGCCTCCCAGCAGGCGAAGCTCGACCAGATCATCGGTGTACGTGCCGCACTTGTAGAGGCGCTCAGGGCGGAATTTGACGACTCCGATCTGCAGATCGCTGTGGATGAACAGACCGGTGCCATCACCTTCCGTTCCAGCGTGCTCTTTGCGTACGGAGATTCGGATCTGAAACCCAGCGGAGAGGAATTCCTGTCCGAGTTCCTGCCCCGCTATGTACGTATCCTGCTAAGTCCCAGGTACCGGGACTACATCTCGGAGATCATCATCGAAGGAAACGCGGACACGGATGGCAGCTATCTCTATAACCTGGAGCTGTCCCAGAAAAGAGCCTATTCCGTTGCCGCCTACTGCCTCGCAGATGAGAGTAATCTCTCAAAAGCCGAGCTGGAGGCCTTCCGCAAGGTTGTTACCACTGGCGGCCGCTCCTTCTCCAACCCGGTGCTGGATGAGAATGGTGAGATCGATATGGATGCATCCCGCCGCGTGGAATTCCTCTTCCGCCTGACGGATGAGGAGATGATCCGGGAGATGATCAACATTCTTAGTGAACAGGAATAATTATCAGGGAGGAATGATTGATGCGCTACAGGAAATGGTATGAATGGCTGCTGACGGTGACTTATGTTGGGCTCGTCACTCTATGCTTCTGGCTGAATCTCTTCACCGCCAACGGGACACAGGATCCGGTGAATCTGGCCGTAAATATCGGCATGTTTGTCATCGTCGGATTCGTATTCATCCGCTGTGATCTCGCCTGCCTCTTTCCGACGGACCGGCTGGTGACGGATGTGGAAGCAGCTACAAGGGTGATCCGCAAGGAAGCCCTCTCCACGGATGCCGACCACCTCTGGGCGAAGCTGCGCGACCGTCGCGATCTCTTCGCTGAACCGGAACTGCAGGATCTCTACGCAGATTTCCTCCGGGAAACAGAGCGTTCTGAATCTTCGTTAAAGGAGCACCATCCTGCCGGGGAGATCGAAGCCTTCATCCACCCCGGGCTGTCCGACCGCTGGATGCACCGTGGCCTCCTGAATCAGGTTCCCGGCGCCCTGACAGGACTCGGCATCCTCGGCACCTTCATCGGTCTCTCCCTCGGACTTGCCAGCTTCGCCACCGGCTCCACAGCTGAGATCACCGACAGCATCGCCCCGCTGATGGGCGGTATCAAGGTTGCCTTCCATACCTCGATCTACGGTATGGTCTTCTCTCTCGTCTTCAACTATGTCTACCACCGCAGACTCACAGAAGCGGAGAATGCGCTGGAGGACTTCGTCGATGCCTGGCACACCTATGTCCTGCCGAATACGGATTCCGACCGCCTGCGTCTGCTCCTGGAATCAGAGGATCGTCAGGCCACTGCGCTTCGGGAGCTGTCCTCCTCCATCGGCAGCGCCATGGCCAGGGAGCTTTCTCTGGCACTGGAACCACAGTTTGCCCGGTTTGACCGGACACTGGCCTCTTTCGCCGACGCTTCCACCAAGAGCCAGACGGAGGCCGTCCGGTCCCTCGTCAACACCTTCATCAAAGAAATGGATCGTTCCATGAGCGGCGCCTTCTCCAGACTGTCTACCACCATCGATGAGGAGACCAAGCTGCAGCGGGATAACGCCCAGCTGATCCGCGGTATTCTCGATGAGAACCAGGCTTCCGCCAAACGGTACAACACCTGGCTGGAGGAGCAGGCCAAGACCATGCGCGATCTGCACAATCTCGTCGGTCAGCTGCCGCAAAGTACCGAGCATACGGCACATGCGCTGCAGGAGGCTCTGCATAATTCCGAGGTCTACTTCAACAAAATGCAGCAGGAGCTGAATGCCGCCGTTGAAACCAAGCCCGCCCAGATCGCAGCCACCTACGCCAGCCTGGAGGCCACATTGGTTGAGACCACACAGGCGATGGATGCACTGACGGACGCCCTGCGCAAGACCTCCGGTCAACCCCGGCGAAAAGGTGGCTTGTTCAATCGATAAAAGCTTGCGCCGAAACATACGATCTACTACAATAGAGATTGACGCTACATCATTTGACGGGAAAGGATCAGGTGACCGACCGTGGCCAAAACAGACGATCAGATGCAACGCAAGAATACCATAGACGGACTTGTTTCCGCTTTTCAGGAAAAGTCGCCGAAAGAAAACACCTTTCCCAGAGCAAATCTCTTCTATATTCTGGAGTTATGCAACCGGCGCTTCAATGGGAATTTCGTGAGATGGGAATACGACAATGAGGAGCAGACACGCGTCCGCGTCTTTGAGAAAAGCGGCGATTCCATCGTCATGCGCCTGGATGAGTCGTGATGTCCGTGTTCTTCTCTCTCAGAAATGCCAGGAATTCCTCTTTGGGTAACGGTTTCGAGAAGTAGTAGCCCTGGATGTATTCCACCCCGAGGCTCTTCATGGCATCGAACTGATCCTGGGTCTCCACGCCCTCTGTGACGATGGACAGTCCCATCCGGTGCATGAGCTCAATCATACATTCCATGACATATTTTGCTTTGACGGATTTGAAGTATCCGTGTGTGAAGCTGTAATCAAACTTGATGATATCCACCGGCATGTCGACAAAATAATCGAGATTCGATCGGCCGGTTCCGAAATCATCCAGAGAGAAATGAACTCCGTTAAGAATCAGCTTGTACATGTTCTTTAACAGGATCTGCTTCGCACT
>JAFSYF010000101.1 GCA_017443695.1 Butyrivibrio sp. | reverse complement strand
GGCCACAACGGCGCCGGCAAGTCCACGACGATCCGTGCCGTGGTGGGCGTGCTGGATTTCACGGAGGGCGAGATCTACATCGACGGTCACTCCGTCAAGGACGAACCCATGGCGTGTAAACGGATCACCGCCTATATCCCCGACAACCCGGATCTGTATGAGAACCTCACAGGGATCCAGTACCTGAACTTCGTGTCGGATGTCTTTGAGATCAGCGCGGCGGAGCGGGAGACCCGGATCAGGAAGTACGCCGACTTATTCGAAATCACGGAGGCACTGGGCGATCTCATCAGCTCCTATTCCCACGGAATGAAGCAGAAGGTGGCGATCATCTCGGCGCTGATCCATGAGCCGAAGCTCCTGGTGCTGGACGAACCCTTTGTCGGCCTGGATCCCAAGGCAACCTTCACCCTGAAGGAGATCATGCGCGACATGTGCGGGCGCGGCACCGCCATCTTCTTCTCCACCCATGTGCTGGATGTGGCGGAGAAGCTGTGCAACAAGGTGGCCATCATCAAGCACGGCCGGATCATCGCTTCAGGAACCATGGAGGAGCTCACGGAGGGGCACTCCCTGGAGGAGACGTTCCTGGAGGCGGACCATGAACAGTAATCGCATCCTCTTAAAGACACTCCTGCAGTCCACCAGCCGGATGAATATACTCCGGCATACGACGGACAGGAAGAAGCGCAGAAAGATCATCGGCGCCTATATCGGCCTGGTCTGTATATACGGAATGCTCATGGTCTACAGCATCCTCATGTGCATCGGCTACGGCGAGGCCGGCATGATCGATGCGGTGCCCATGATCTGCGCGCTGTTGATCAGCGGTATGGCCTTCATATTAACCATCTTCAAGACAAACGGTTACCTCTTTAATTTCAAGGAATATGACATGCTGATGTCCCTGCCCTTCGAGGCGAGGACGGTGGCGGGCTGCAAGTTCCTGTACATGTATATCAAATCCCTCCCGTGGTATGGCAGCATCTCAGTGGCGATGCTGATCGGGTACGGCATCTATGCGCATCCGCAGATTCCTGTTTACCCGGTGTGGCTGATACTGTCCCTCATCCTACCGATCATCCCCATGCTGATCGCATCCTTCCTGGGATTCCTCATCGCGCGGGTCAGCAGCGGCTTCAGAAAGACCAACATCGTGCAGACCGTGCTGACTATGGTGTTTGTCATTTTCTGCTTCTCTCTGCGCTATATCATCGACGTGGTGTTCCAGAATGACCAGGTGGAGCAGACGCTTGAATCAATCTCCGCCATGACCGATCAGGCGGGCAGGATCTACCTTCCGGCCGGATGGTTTGCGGGGGCGGTGACGGGATTCAGGATTGCGGATATGCTGCTGCTGATAGGCGGCACGATCCTCCTGTTCACCATAGTGTTCCGCATCGTCGGCAGTGCCTATCGGAACATCAACTCCGCGCTGAAATCCCACGCCGCGGCGCGCAAGTACCGGATGACCGGCCAGAAGGTGCGGGATGTCCGTAACGCCATCGCCTTCAAGGAGTTCAAGCGATTGACCGGCTCCACCCTGTATATGACCAACGGTGCACTGGGCCTGGTGCTGGCCGCGCTGCTGGGGATCCTGACATTGGTGATCGGCTTCGACAGGGTGGTGTCCATTGCCACTCAGGAAGCCCCCTTTGATCATGCGATACTCCAGCCGGCAATCCCCCTGATCGTCTACTTCTTCATCGGCATGCTGGCGACGACGGCCTGCTCACCGTCCCTGGAGGGCAGGAATTACTGGATCCTGCAGAGTCTGCCGCTGGAACCAAAGACCATCTACTAGGGCAAGATGCTGTTCAACATGTACCTGACGGTGCCGGTCATGCTGTTTGCGGAGCTGTGCCTGTGCATCTCGGCGGGGGTGCCGCTTGTGGAGATGATCCTGGACCTGATCCTGGGCGTGGCGCTCTGCGCCTTCTCGACTGCATGGGGCTGTGTGTGCGGGATCCGGCATATGCGCCTGGACTGGGAGAATGAAGTAGAGGTGATCAAGCAGGGGACGGCGGTCACCGTCTATCTGCTGCCCAACATGTTCGTGGTGATGGGCCTGTGCGTGCTGATGGTATTCCTCGGCATGCGGATGTCGCATCTGATGCTGACCCTCATCCTGCTGGGGATCACGGTGGTGCTGGCCATACTCTCCTACCTGCGGGTGATGCGTTTATCAGAAAAAAAATGAAAGGTTGTCGCATTTGAGGATCCGAGTATGTATATTAGTATTATAAGAAATGCGATCCGGTGATGAAAAAGGAGGACAGGACAATGGATGAAAAGACAAAGGATAAGGCGACGGAGCTGAAGCTGAAAGAGTTGGAAGCAGTGACCGGCGGTTTGCACAGATTCCCGAAGAAGGAACGGGACAGGGAAGGATCGGGCACCGGTGTCGGAACCATCGTATTCACCCAGTCCTGGGAGGAAAAGAACTCATAATGTAACGATTCAGAACAGTTACATCATAACGGATCACGGTTCTGGACAGTTACGACATGAAAAATGAGGGCAGTTGCCCTCTTTTTTCATGCTCTAAATGCAAAAATCATTTCCTGAAAGATATTTGTAAAATATACTTGACAATATGCCACCAAGGAGTTATGATGCTATCAGAAGCTTCAAGGAAACAAAAACAACAAAACAATTCAAACAAAAGCACAGGCGAATGAATCGCAAGAGAAAGGTGGTAAGAATATGTCAAAGTTTTATGGAGCGGGTTTAGCAGTTGGTATTCTCGTAGGGATCATCATTGTTGTATTCGTAATGAAGTTCTGGAACAATGATGGCAAGATGAAGACCAGATATGACGAGATGCAGGAGAAGGCCAGAGGCACAGCCTATATGTACGCGTTCTGGGCGGTTGTGATCTGTGAGGCAGTCCTGATGGTACTGGATGTGATAGAGCTGGAGCTGCCCATGGACCGCACGGTCATGCATAT
>JAFSYF010000100.1 GCA_017443695.1 Butyrivibrio sp. | reverse complement strand
TGATGGCGCCGTCTGTCGTGGCATCCTTCAGGGCGTAGGTCACCTTCATGGGATCGCCGGTGACGAGATCCTGATCCTGTGTAACTGCCGTATCATTCCCTACAGCAGCTTTGTCAAATACCGCTGTGAGGGTAACGGTCTCGTTCATGCTGATTTTGGCAGCAAAACCATCTGTTACCTCTTTCAACCCCGCATCCTTCGCCAGGTTCTTAACCGTCATCTTCAGCGTGCCTGTGCCCAGAGCAGATGCTTTCTCCGCCTCAGAAAGCTTTCCATCACCATCCTTATCCTCATAAACATTGCAGGTGACAGACTTGTCTTCCTTGCTTGCTGAACCATCTACTGCCGCCGCATTGATGGTCGTCTTCTTCCATTCAGAATTATCAGCCAGCGTGAAGCCGGGTGCTGTCCAGTCGTACAGCACCTTCTTTGCAGCATCAATACCTGTCGTCTTCACGGAAAAATCAAGCGTGTCGCCCACGGTCACATCATCCTTGCTGGACGAGACCAAAACGGTAACGGAATCCGCCGCCAATGCGGTTGTCGGCATGACTGCCGCGCCGGACAGCACCAGAGACGCTGCCATCACCAATGAAACTGCTTTTCTGTTCATCTGTTTCCTTTCTCTCCCGAATCCGGAGCTCCCCGTTCAGGGGATGGGAGTTCTCCGTTTGTGAACTGTTCCGGTACGTCCTCAGCAACAAGTGCTTCGGGCTGTTTTGATTTAACGGTAACAGTATAGTTGACTTCCATCGACAGGTCATAGCTTAACACAGGCAGGACACAAAGTCAACACATTTTGTTCACAATTTGAACACAATTTCTTGCCCATTTCTTCCGACACGCTATTTTACGGCATTCATGAAGCGCAGCACCCTGTCCCGATCCTTGTGCAGGACGCCGTCGGGGTCCGTGGTCTCCAGAGAGGAGCTGACGTCTACGCCCCAGGGATGGACAGCCGCAATGACCTCCGCCACATTGTCCGCCGAGAGTCCCCCTGCCACGAAACAGGGCTTCGACAGGGGCGGGATCAGATCCAGCCGCAGGCGCCTGCCGCTGCCACCGGGGAGGGTCGGGTCATAGGCATCCAGCAGGAGGTATTCGCAGTCCATGGCCTGCGCCGCAAGGGGCTCCTCCCCGGTGCGGACCCGGGCTGCACGGATGAACGGGATGCCGGCGTCTGTTCTGTCCGCCAGCGCTGCCCGCAGATCCGCTATATAAGCCGCGTCCTCTGACCCATGGAGCTGAACCAGCTGGATCGTCCCCGCCTCCACAAGCGACACGATATGGGGGATCTCCTCATCCACAAAGACACCCACGGCAGGGATCCCGGGATCCAGCGCCGCCCGCAGCCCGGCTGCCTGCGCATCCGTCAGGAAGTGTCTCGTATGGGCAAAAACGAAGCCCACGTAATCCGGTCGCACCTCGTTCATCAGTGCGCAATCCTCTGTTGTCATCAGGCCGCAAACCTTGACACGGGGCGCATACACTGTTTTGCTCTCTCCGACCGCCGCGCCGGGTTGTCCGGAATAGTCCCTGTCTGTCATACGTCTCCTTTTCCTCTGATAAGATGAAGGGCTTTGTCAATACCAGCCTAATGATGACGGACGACTTCGAAGCGCTGGAGTTGATAAGGTTCGTGGGGGGCGATGCCGCCCTTGCGTCTGGCGATGTCGATCTGCTGCTCGATGCTGTCCACGCCCTCCAGATCCGGCAACAACAGGCCCCGCTTGTGGCCGCAGCTAACGATGACGCCATAGCGGTGGACATCCAGCTGCGCCGGGGAGTCAATGTCCTCCGGCTCTCCCAGTACGTCCACGCTGATGTCCAGGGCCGGGATCTCCTCCGCCCGGACGGGGTCGAAGCGTGGGTCCGCACTGCAGGCGCTGACCGCGTTCTGGAGGATCTCCTGGGCCACACAGCCTGTGGTGGGCAGGATCGTCCCGATGCAGCCTCGTAGCTCTCCGTTCTCATGGAGGGAGACGAAGGCCCCGGCCCGCTGCTCCGTCAGTGCCGGCGGCATAGTCAGCCCTTCCTCCGCAAACAGCGCCCGGGCCTCGGAGAGGGTCATGGGCCGTCTCGTCAGGATGTAGCGCTCCAGGGAGGCCGCAGCCAGCCGCACATAGGGATCGGTAGCGTGCCGCGCGGTGAGTCCTTCTTTTTTCTTCGATATCCACTGCTCCAGAAAGCGTCTGTCATCGGAAAGGGTGTCCTGTTCCGGGATCTCGAAGAGGCAGATGCCGTAACCCACGCCGAAGGTGGCCTCATGCACCAGTGCCCGGGGCTCCACCCGCAGGCCATCCAGCGCGCCTGCCATCATGACGAAAGAACGGTGGCCGCACTCAGCCGCCCGGTCACAGAAGCCCTCGTCGTAGTCCAGCAGTGCGCCGAAGTCTCCGCTGCCGCAATCCCGCATGATGCGCGCGTCGTATTCCGGTGCCTCCGGCGCGAAGCCGTAGGGCCCCTCCTCCTTCATCTTATGAGCCAGATCACCGCTGGCCACATAGACCACCCGGCGGTCCAGGGCATCCACGGCACAGCGGATGAGCTGTCCCATGCGGTACTGATCCGGCAGCGGCAGGGCGGAGAGCCCCACCCGGATGATGGCAAAATCCGCCGGTACGCCAGCCTCCGCATATGCCTTGCAGATGAAATACAGCGGGATCAGGGTGCCGTGGTCCAGGGTGGCATCCCGCTCTCCCATGGTCCCCGCCGGAAAATCCGCCTCTTTCGCCTGTCGTTCGATCTCCTGTACCAGCGCCGTGTCATAATCGGCGGTGAAGGACACCTGGGGGGCGCGGAACCGGGACATGTCGCCGGTGGCCTGTGTGCCCGGGGATACCTGGAAATAGTCGGCGTACATGACGCTGTGGGGGCTGGAGATCACAATGGTCTCCGGCCGCCACGCACAGATCCGGCGTGCCGTCTCCTCATATGCCGCGGTGGTCGCGGCGATCTCTGCCTCCTGTCCGAGTCCGACCTCCGGCAGGATGATCGGGGGATGCGGAACCATACAGGCACCTACAATGGCCATGGCTGCTCTCCTTTCTTGTCGAACCAGGTTACAGTTCAGCGCCTTGCCAGCGCTGAACTGTAACAGGCGATTCGGGCATTCAAATGCTCACTTCGCTCGCGGCCCGAATCGCTTGTATCGGCAGAATCCAAACACTGGGCCGCAGTTCTACGCTTCGCTTCGGTCGGC
>JAFSYF010000099.1 GCA_017443695.1 Butyrivibrio sp. | reverse complement strand
CTGATGGCGGCTGCGGCGGCCAGATGCGGCGCGACAACCGAAACGATTCTCAGGATTCTGGACGCGCTGACCACGGAGGAAGCCTGCGTCATCCTGCAGGAAGCGGGGCTCCTTACTGCGTGCTTCTCCATCCTGACGGACCGGATCGGATTTTATCTGGACAAAAGGGCTGCCGGCCGCCTGGAGACGGCCTGCATCGTCTATACCAACACCTATGGATGGATGGGGGAAACCGGAGCAGCATCCGCCCTGATTGCGGAGGCCGTCCGTCATGCGGAGGGAGGAAACGGTTTATGATCACATTTGTCGGTGCCGGACCGGGAGCGGTGGATCTCATCACGGTGCGTGGGATGCAGCGCCTGCAGAAGGCGGATGTCATCATCTACGCGGGAAGCCTGGTCAATCCGGCACTCCTGGCCTATGCCGGGGAGGATGCGGAGATCCATGACAGTGCACATATGACGCTGGAGGAGATCACGGAGCTGATGATACGGGCTGACAGGGACGGCAAGGAGGTCGTGCGGCTGCATACCGGCGAGCCCAGTATCTACGGCGCGGTTCGGGAGCAGATGGATATTCTGGATGCGCACGGCATACGCTACGAATCCTGTCCCGGTGTCAGTGCCTGCTTTGGTGCCGCTGCGGGTGCCAATCTGGAGTTCACGCTCCCCGGGATCACCCAGACGCTGATCATCACCCGGCTGGAAGGGAGGACAGCCGTACCGGAGAAGGAGCAGATGGCGCTGCTGGCGGCACATCAGGCGTCCATGGCGATCTATTTAAGCGCCGGCATGCTGGATCAGCTCTCACAGGAACTGATCCACGGAGGTCTGAATGCGGAGACGCCGGCCATCCTCGTGTACAAGGCCACCTGGCCGGAGGAAAAGCGGATATCCTGCACGGTCGGAACCCTCGCGCAGGCAGGAAGGGACAACCATATCACCAAAACAGCTGTCGTACTGGTGGGCGATGCGATGGGGATGCGGCCCCACGAAAGATCCAGGCTGTATGATCCCACATTTTCCACGGGATATCGAAAGGCGCAGAGATGAGAAAGCTGGCCATCTGTTTTTCCCGCAGGGGGAAGCGGATCATAGAGACCATCAACCAGGCCCTCGCATCCAGGGGAATGGAGGGTGTCCAGGCATATTACCGCTTTGATGCGGAGGAGGACGATGGATTCCTCCGCGTAGACGGCTCTGTCGGCGACTGGACAGCGCAGTTCTTCGGCGCAGGCAATGCGCTGATCTTCGTCGGGGCAGCGGGCATCGCTGTACGGGCGCTCACGGGGCTGCCTGCGGACAAGCTCACCGACAGTCCCGTGATCGTGATCGATGATCAGGGCAGCTTTGTCATCCCGATTCTCTCCGGGCATGCGGGCGGTGCCAACAAGCTGGCCGCCATGCTTGCGGAGCTCCTCGGTGCCATTCCGGTCATCACGACCTCCACGGATGTCAACCATACGTTTTCGGTGGACAGCTACGCTGCGGAACAGCGGCTGACAATTGCCAACCGGGATGGCATCAAAAAAGTATCCGCAAAGGCGATCGAGGAGAAATGTGTGACGATCTCCATGAAGGATTATCCGCCCGAAGCACCGGTGGATGTGGTCGTGGCGGATACGACGGATGCGGAATACTCCCTGCTTCTCAGGCCCAAGCGCGTCACCGTCGGGATGGGCATGAGAAGGGATACGGACCCGGAGAAGCTGGTGGCTTTTTTTCTGGAGACGTTAGCGGAGAATCATCTGACGCCGGAGGATGTCTACGCGGTCTGCACCATAGACATCAAGGAGCGGGAGCCGGCACTGCTTGCGATCAGGGACAGGTTCCGGATCCCGGTCATCTCCTTTGACCGCGGACTGCTGTTAAAAGCAAAGGGCACGTTTACACCCTCCGAATTTGTGGAAAAGACCGTTGGCGTGGATAATGTATGTGAGCGTGCGGCCGTGATGGGCGCAGGGGGATCTGCGGCGCTGATCCTCCGGAAGAAAGCCGCCGACGGGATGACCATCGCGATCGCCAGGAGACAGTGAGGATGATATGGGAAAAGTCTATGTGGTAGGAATCGGTCCCGGTGACGAGCAGACGATGACCCTCCGGGCAAGGGAGGTGCTGGAGACTTGTGATGTGATCGCAGGGTATCAGCGCTACGTCGATCTCGTAAGGGAGCGGTATCCGTCGAAGGAATTCTACACGAACGGCATGCGCGGCGAACTGGAACGCTGCGAAGCCTGTATCACCATGGCACAGGCCGGGAAAAATGTCGCGCTCATTTGCAGCGGAGACGCAGGCGTATACGGCATGGCATCTCCTCTGCTGGAAGCGGCATTTCAGGCGGGGTTCCATGAGGTGGAGGTCATCCCGGGTGTCACGGCCGCCACAAGCGGAGCCGCTCTCCTGGGAGCGCCGGTGGGACATGATTTCTGCGTGATCAGTTTAAGCGACCTTCTGACGCCCTGGGAGACGATAGAAAAACGCCTGCGATGTGCCGCGGAGGGGGATCTGTGCATCGTGATCTACAATCCGGCGAGTCATGGGCGTCACGATCACCTGCGGAGAGCCTGTGATATCCTGCTCACCGTCCTGCCGCCCACCGTCTGCTGCGGTCTCGTACGCAACATCGGAAGAGAGGGCAGTACAGACAGGATCTGTACGCTGGAGGAGCTGAGAGACGAACCGGCGGATATGCTGACGACCATCTATATCGGGAACTCGCAGACCCGCATCGTGGATGGCAGAATGGTCACACCGAGAGGATATCAGAACGCATGAGAAAACTGGTGATTTTTTCCGGGACGACAGAGGGCCGGATCCTGTCCGGTATGCTGTCAGACAGCGGCATCGACCATACGGTCTGTGTGGCGACCGCCTACGGCGACGAGCTGATGAAGCATGACACGTGTGCAGAGATCCGGATCGGGCGGATGGATGAGGCGCAGATGACCGATTTCCTGACAGCGCGCGGTTTCGGTGCGGAGGATATGGTAATCGATGCCACGCATCCCTATGCAGCGGAAGCCACAGCCAACATCCGCGCGGCAGCGGCGCATGCGGGTACCGGATACATCCGGATCCTGCGTGCACAGGAATCCGCGGATACAGAGGGTCTGTGCTGGTATGAGGATATGGCTGCCTGTGCCGGCGCACTGGAGAAGGAGGCGGGCAGGATCCTCCTGACCACGGGCAGTAAGGAGCTGGCGCTGTACTGCGCAGGAGTATCGGAGGAAACGAGGGAGAAAACCTTTGTCCGGATCCTGCCGGTGCTGGATAGTCTGGAGTCCTGTCTGTCGGCCGGTATACCCGCAAGGAATATCATCGCTATGCAGGGCCCGTTTACGGTGCAGATGAATCTGGCGATCCTGCAGCAGTATGGGATCCGGCATCTTGTGACCAAGGAGAGTGGCGCGGCGGGCGGTTTTGCGGAGAAGGTGAACGCCGCCCGGGAGGCAGGGGTGCTGTGTCATGTGATCCGCCGTCCGGAGACAGAGCAGGGTGTCGATATCCGGGAAGCCTACCGGCAGATCACCGGCACGGACTATCAACAGCAGGATGCGCGTCATATCCTGCTGGCGGGCTATGGCACGGGATCACCGGAAACCGTGCTCTGCGGCGTCAGACATGCGCTGGAAGAAGCCGACGCGGTATTCGGCGCTGACCGGCTGATCGAACCTCTTCCCATACAGAACAAATACGCCATGTACCGGGCAGAGGAGATCATTCCTATACTGGAAGCACATCCGGAGATCCGCTCGGCAGTCATCCTTTTCTCCGGAGACAGCGGTTTCTACAGCGGTGCAGGGAAGCTGTACGACAAACTGAAGGAATGGGATGCGCACGCGGAGATCCGGATACTGCCGGGGATCTCCGCCGTCTCCCTCCTCGCAGCCAGATGTGGCGTCAGCTATGATGATGCAGGGATCATCAGCCTCCACGGAAGGAAATCTCCGATCGTCCTGAACCGGTTGCTCCATATGGTGCGGTTCCACAGAAAGACCTTTGTGCTGCTCTCCGGGGAGGAGGATGTCAGGGAACTCGGCGAGCTGCTGTTTGCAGCCGATATCGGCGGCCGGATCCACGTCGGTATCGATCTGTCGTATCCGCAGGAACGGCTCGCCACGCTGACGCCGGAGGAGGCGATGGCCTATCATGCCCAGGGGATCCAGACGGCGCTCATTGTCCATGAGGCCGCCGCAAAACGTCCGATCGTTCCGGTTCTTTCGGATGAGGCGCTCATCCGGGATCAGGTCCCCATGACCAAGGCGTGCATCCGGCATGAGAGCATTCTGCGGCTGGGGCTGAAGGAGGGAGATGTCGTCTACGATATCGGCGGGGGGACCGGCAGCGTTGCGCTGGAGATTGCGGCACTGGATCCGTCCTTATCTGTCTATACTATTGAGAAAGATCCCGCGGCGTGCCGCTTGATTGAGAAAAACGCCGACAGCCTGGCGGCGCTGAATGTCACCGTGATCCACGGAGAAGCACCGGAGGCCTTTGCTGATGTGGAGGCGCCGGACTGCGTTTTCATCGGAGGGAGCGGCGGGCGTCTGCGGCAGATCCTGACGGCACTCAGGAACAGACAGAAAGAGATACGCTGCGTCATCAACGCTGTCACACTGGAGACCATGGAGGAAACCAGACGGCTCATCGAAGAGCTGGAACCGGCGGATGTGGAGATCCTGCAGGTATCCTGTTCACAGGTGAGGGAGATCGGCGGCTATCATATGCTGCAGGCACAGAACCCGGTGATGATTTTTTCCTTCAGGATAGGATAATGGCAGTACAGATGGATAATAAGACGCTCCCCCGGTTACTGGTTGCGGCGCCCTCCAGCGGCAGCGGCAAAACGCTGGTGACATGCGGCTTGCTGGAAATCCTTATGAGGCGGGGGATGCCGCCGCGCGCCTATAAATGCGGCCCGGATTATATTGATCCGATGTTCCACCGGCAGGTGCAGGGCATCGAAAGCGGCAACCTGGATTCCTTCTTTGCGGACGGGGAGGAATTACGGCGCATTCTCCGGGCGCAGCAGGAACCGTGTGCCATACTGGAGGGTGTCATGGGCATCTATGACGGGCTCAGTGTCACGACAGGGCGCGCCTCCTGCTACGAGATCGCAGCGCTGACCGATACACCGATCCTGCTGATCGTGGATGCTGCCGGCGCAGGGAGGACAGTGATCTCACTGATGAAGGGGATTCTGGCGGATGACGGGCAGCAGCTGATCCGCGGTATCCTGTTGAACCGTATTTCAGAGGGGTTCTACGCGCAACTGCGCCCGGTTCTCGAGAGGGAACTGGCCGAATCCGGTTTTCCGGGGGTACGGCTCCTCGGCGGGATCCCCAGGGTGCCGGGCTGTTCCTTTGAAAGCAGGCATCTCGGACTGAAGCTTCCGGAGGAGATCGATGGCATCCGGGAGAAGATCCGGTCGTTTGCCGATGTGATGGAAGAGACCTGTGAAACGGAAGCCATCCTCGCCATGATGGCGGAGGCAGGCGCATCCTGTCTGCCGGCGGGAGCACCGGAGGAGATGGATACGGATCCGGTTCGACCGGTGTCATCATCCGTCGAATCCCTGGGGCATAAACCGGTGATCGCGGTGGCCAGAGATGAAGGCTTCTGTTTCTATTACCGGGAGAATCTCGAACTGCTGGAACAGGCGGGCGCAGAGATCAGGTTCTTTTCACCGATCCATGACCGGGCATTGCCGGAAGGTACGGCGGGGCTGCTGCTTGGAGGCGGATACCCGGAGCTCCATCTGGAGGAACTCAGCAGGAATACCGCCATGCTGGATGCCATCCGTCTGGCCATCCACGCCGGGATGCCCTCCATCGCGGAATGCGGCGGATTCATGTATCTGCACCGGGTGGTCAGAGACCGTACAGGCAGATCGTATCCGCTGGTGGGCGCTGTGGATGGGGAATGCTTCGACACCGGCCACCTGGTGCGGTTTGGGTATCTGCAGATCATGCCGGATCATGCCCGGCATCCCTCCGCCTTTGGACAGGATCTGACAGGATTAAAGGGACATGAATTTCATTATTATGATACATCCGCACCGGGAGAGGACTGTCTGGTAGAGAAGCCCGCCTCCAAAAAGAGCTGGAGATGTATGATTTGCGATGATACCCGTATGTGGGGGTTTCCGCATTTCTATTACGGATCCGGGCCGGACTGGCTGACCGGGTTCATCCACAGGGCCATGGAGGCTGCATATGGAAAACAGTAAGAAGTTCTTTGCCAATAAAGACTGCGCGTATTATCCCTGTCACAGATGCACAACGGAGATCAACTGCCTGTTCTGCTACTGTCCGCTGTATCATATGGATTGCCCGGGGAATTATCACCTTAAGGAGAAGGACGGAAAGGTCATAAAAAGCTGTATGGACTGCGTGTTTCCGCATGTGCCGGAGAACTATGACCGGGTCGTGGAATACCTGCGCCGCGAGAACGGAGGCGGAATCTCCTGAAATACTGTGGGATGCGCCAGGAACTGTACAGAAAACGATAATTTTTTTCCCACGATGGTCTTCAAAAAATGGTAAAAAACCAAATTCGTGATTTTTTCGTTGCTTTCGAGTTGATTTT
>JAFSYF010000098.1 GCA_017443695.1 Butyrivibrio sp. | reverse complement strand
CACAAGAAACCAAACCAGATGTCCGGCGGTCAGATGCAGCGTGTAGCCATTGCCAGAGCCCTGGTGAACGACCCCGATATCCTTCTGGCCGATGAGCCCACCGGCGCCCTGGATTCCGATACGTCGGTGCAGATCATGGAGATTCTGAAAGAAATCTCCAAAAACAAGCTCATTATCATGGTGACCCATAATCCGGAGCTGGCTGCCGGTTATGCCAGCCGGACCATTCGACTGAAGGATGGCGTGATCGTGGGTGACAGCGCGCCTTATGACGGAGAGGATCGGAGCAGCGCCGCTTCCATCGGGAAAAAGCCCTCCATGAGCTTCTTTACCGCCCTGGCTCTCAGCACCAACAACCTGCTGACCAAGAAGGCCAGGACGATCCTGACCGCCTTTGCCGGCT
Organism: Butyrivibrio sp.; assembly: GCA_017443695.1. GTDB lineage: Bacteria > Bacillota > Clostridia > Lachnospirales > Lachnospiraceae > Butyrivibrio. Next base: position 1,762 of record JAFSYF010000098.1, on the reverse strand, counting down.
CTATCGGCATTATTGGCATTGCGCTCATCATGTCTTTGTCGAACGGAATCCAGACCTATATCGACAAGGTCCAGGAGGATACGCTTTCCAGCTATCCCATCACCATCCAGGCCGAAAGTGTGGATACCACCAGTCTGCTCACCTCATTGATGGGCGTCCGGGCGGAGAGCGAGGAGAACCGCCATGAGAAGGATGCGGTCTATTCCAGCTCTGTGCTTTTTGACATGATCAACTCCTTCGTCACTGCCGACATGGAGAAGAATAATCTGAAGGCCTTTAAAGCGTATCTGGAGGATGAGAACAGCGAGCTGAGCCAGTATGTGAGTTCGGTGCAGTATTCCTACGACGTGGATATGACTCCCTATGCCGAGGACGTGAACGGGCATATCAGCAAGACGGACGCGGTGCAGATCATGCAGACGGCCATGACCGCATCCTTCGGCGGGGATTACTCCAATTACTTTTCCACTTACGGCGCTTTGTACTCCAATTTTGATGTATGGCAGGAGATGCTTCCGGGAGAAAACGGGGAACTGGTCAATCCGCTGCTGACTCAGCAGTATGATGTACTCTACGGACACTGGCCGGAGCGCTACGATGAAGTGGTCCTGATCGTGGATGAGAATAATGAAATCTCCGACCTGGTCCTCTATTCCATCGGCTTGAAACCCTCTGACACCATTGCGGAGAATATGGAAGCGCTGATGGCGGCCGAGGCCATGGAGACTACTCAGGAGAGCTGGAGCTATGAAGAGATCTGCCAGCGCAGCTTCCGTTATATTTTTCCCGCGGACCAGTATCAGTACGACGAGGAAACAGGGGAGTACATCGACCTGACTCAGGAGGAACTGGGCCTGAGGACTCTGTACAATAACGGAGAGGAGATCCGAATCTCCGGCATCGTCCGCCGAAACGGGGATGCGGTTTCCGGTATGCTCTCAGGCTCGGTGGGATACACCCATGAGCTGGTGGAGCAGATCATGGCCAGAGCGGAGGAGAAGGATCTGGTCAAGAGGCAGCTGGCGGATCCGGAGACGGATGTGTTCAGCGGCCTGCCTTACTTGAACCGGGAGGATGAGGCGCTGACCAAAGCGCGCAAGACCGACGCGGCAAAGGACTATATTGCCAATGCTGACACGGCTACGCTCGCTGAGGTCTACGTACAGTATATGTGCGAGCCGGATGAAGAATATCTGCAGGAAATGATCGACGAGCAGATCGGAGACACCACCCGGGAAGACATCGAGAAGATGGTGCTGGAAAACTATCCCGAGTATGCCTCCATGCTGGGCCAGATGGATGACGACATGCTGTTTTCCTATGTGGGTCAGATGGCCGGGCAGCAGATCAAAGAGCAGTATGCCCTGCAGATGAAGGCTCTCTACAGTGAACTGAGCGACGAGGAGCTGGCGGAGGATTTCTCCCTGCTAAGCCTGGAGGATGCCGACTATCTCTGGATCTATGAAAACGCCATGCCGCCGGTATATGCCGCCGGGACGGTAAAGGATACGCTGCGCAAGTTGGGCTACGTGGATTTGGACAGCCCCAGTGTAATCAACATCTATGCATCCACCTTTGAGGATAAGGACAATATCGCCGAGGCGATCCGGCATTATAACGAATCGGTGGATGAAGAGGATCAGATCAGCTACACCGACATGGTGGCGCTGCTGATGAGCTCCATCACGACCATCATCAACGTGATCTCCTATGTGCTCATCGCCTTTGTAGCCATTTCACTGGTGGTCTCGTCCATCATGAT
>JAFSYF010000097.1 GCA_017443695.1 Butyrivibrio sp. | reverse complement strand
TTTATCAAAGAGGGCCGTTCTGGAGACGCTGGCCGATCATGTGACCCTGTATAATGACCGGGTAGAAGTTCAATGGAAAGTCCTCTAAACCGCTAAATATGCGGGTTATGGGACATTTATAGACCCTTTCGCCTTGATCTTATCCATCGCATCCACGAAGACGAGGATCTCCGCCACCACCTCGTAGAGCTCCGGTGGGATGGCCTCGCCGATCTCCAGCCGGGAGAGCGTCTCCGCAAGCTTGGAGTCCTGGTGAATCGGAACATCTGACTCCTGGGCTTTCTCGATGATCTTCTCCGCCAACGCACCCTTGCCGCTGGCGATGACTCTGGGCGCGTCATCCTCATTGGGATCATACCCCAGTGCAATGGCTGTCTTGGGCTGGTTCTGTTTCCGTTCCGCCATGGCTCAGGCCCTCGCGTCAAATGAGGTGAAGGAGATCACCGGTCTGTCCCTCACCGCCAGCATCTCATCCACCGGCAGATCCCTGGAATCCTCCGCCATCTCATCATGCAGCATCAGTCTGGTTTCACAGTTGTAGCCACGCTCGGCCAGCCGTTTGTCCAGTTCCCCAATATGCGCGGAGATCAGGTCGATGGTTTCGTCATCTGCCACATAGAAGCTGGTCCGTACCTTGGTGTCCGTCATCTGTACGAAGACATCCAAAGGCCCCAGCTGCTCCATATCCAGATGCAGCACGGCACTGATGCTCTCTCCCGGCTGGAACTTCCTCTTCTTATTGGCGTAGACATAGAGATCCCCATGTGCCGTACCGTCTGCCGTGCGCAGCGGCAGCTGCACATAGTTGAACATCTGATTGAGCTGGTTCATGAAATCAATGTTGTTCTGGAGATTTGAGGCGCTCTGCGTCACTTTTGCATCGGCCCCCAGCGCGGCCGTCAGTGTCTGTGTCAGGCGGCTGGCCTGGTCATTCAGCCGGCTGTAGAACGACTCCACATTCTGCTTCTGTGCCACCTGTTCCGGTTTCAGCGTCCATTTATCCGCCAGTGCATGCTTCATCAGCTTATTGAAATCATTGTCGGAAAGAAGCCTCTTCCAAGCCTGGTCTGTCTCCGGATGCCCCGGCTCCCGTTCCTCCAGTGCCTGCTGCAGCTCCTTCAGCAGTGCGTCCCTGTCGATGGTCTCCGCTTCCCCCGTTTCCCCGGTCAGCTGATCGAGCTCCGGACCGCTCAGTCCCAGCCGCCGCACCTCCGCGATAAACCGATCAGAAAAATCCGTCCTGGGAATCCGGTTCTCCTGTTCTGCCGTACGCGCCGGCACTTCGCCGGACTGCGCCGTGCGCCCGGTTTCGTCCCCCTGCACCGGTTTTTCCCCGGATGCCTGATCTGTCTCCTCCGTTTCGTGAGTTGTGTTCTCCGGACGCACCCCCGCCGTTGTCTGACGACTCTCCGTCTCTCCGTCGGGCGGCAGCTCTTTCGTCATTTCCTCCGGCGCGGCCTCCTCCGGGGGCAGCTCCGCCTGCTCTGCTGTTTCCGTGATTTCACCGCTTTCAACGGTTTCGGCGGTTTCAGCTTCAGCTGCTTCCGGTTCTGCCATGCCCGGCTCCGGTGTCCCGGTTTCCTCCGTGATCTGCCCGAACACATCCTGGTACAGCGCAAGTGCCTCCTGCAGGCCCTCTTCTCCGCTGTCCGCCAGTGCCAGAAACGCATCCGGCAGCTCGTCCATGATCTCCTTCATCGTATCCACGATGCTGTGTTCATAGTTTAAGTAACTTTCAAACTGACGGATATTCTGTTCCGTGATGGGGATTCCCAGTTTCCTCATATGCACCAGTGCAGACATATCTGTCTGCGGATGCTCCGACACCTGGCGGCTCATGGTCAGGATACTGGTCCGGTCGATATTCACACCCGCCTTCATCATGGCGGAGACGAGCTGCAGACTGTCCTCCGTCGCGGCCATCCCGGCCATGGCCAGCGCCTTTAACACCGTGGGGTCTGCTGAGGTGTTCTCCAGTAAGGGGCTGAGTGACACCTCCTGTCCGGCGTTTCGCACCTGAAAAGACAGATTCTGTCCCTCCTTCAGGCCCATGCCATCCTGGAGTCTCGCCATCACGGTTCCCCTGGCGCCCAGATCCACCTCCGCCATACGTCCACCCTGACCGTCGTCCGTCAGAGACAGAATCTTACCGGTGATGGTCTGTCCACTGGTAAGACCGCGTGCCCGGAGTCCGGCCGCAGAAACATAGGGGGTGTTCTTTGCTTCCCCCCTGGTGGTCCTCTGTTCTGATGAGCCGGTTCGCGGCTGTCTGATACCCAATAAATCCGCTATGCTCATAACCTGGCCTCTATATGAAATGTGTAATGAACGACCTTCTGTGGATCGGGCAGGGGCCCAGACGCTTCAGCGCCTCGATGTGCTCTTTCGTCCCATAACCCTTGTTCCTGGCAAATCCATAACCGGGATACTGCTCATCCAGTTCCATCATCAGCCGGTCCCTTGCCACTTTGGCGACGATACTGGCTGCCGCGATGCTCACACTCTTTGCATCCCCCTTGATGATGGACACCTGAGGGATCTGCGCCAGCTGCGGGATACGCAGCGCATCCACAAACAGCAAATCCGGCGCGACCGACAGCTCCGATACCGCCTGTGTCATGGCTTCCAGGGTTGCCGGAACGATCCCGATCTCATCGATACGGGCGGCTTCCACGGCGCCGATGCCGACGGCCACCGCTTTTTCCCGGATCTCCTGGTTCAGCTGCTCTCTTCTTTTTTCGGTTAATTTCTTGGAATCATTTAGATACAGAATCTCCGCATCTGCCGGCAGGATGACCGCGCCGGCATAGACCGGCCCCGCCAGGGGGCCCCGGCCCACCTCGTCAATCCCGCAGATGCAGGCCATTTCCTCATGCGCCCGCTCGAAGCTGCGCATCTCATACAGACGTGCCCGTTCCGCTGCCAGTCGCTCTTCTCTCCGGGCGATGCGCTCGGCCGCCTTCTCCCCGCATGCCATACGGATACCCGTCAGTGAACCGGCCCGAAGGAGGAGAACGGAAATAATCGGAACCAGGCTCTGCCGATGATGTCCGATTTGTGGATATTACCCACCGCCTCCGTTCTGGAATCCATGCTGTGGTTTCGGTTGTCTCCCATCACGAAGAATTCATCCTCTCCCAGCGTCACCGGCTCATACGCCCGTCCGGGATCCATGATGACCTCCGCGCCATAATGCTCCTCCAGCAGTTCTTCATTGATGTAGATATTGCCATCCCCATCGATGCGCACCGTTTCCCCCGGCAGCCCGATGATCCGCTTGATGAAGGTTTCTTCCGGGTTGTTCCGATAGGGGAAGATCACGATGTCAAACCGTCTGGGTTGATGAATCCGGTATCCCAGCTTATCCACGATCAGGGAATCTCCGTTGATCAGCGTGTGGTTCATGGAATCCCCGCTGACATCCGTACGCTGTGCGATAAACCGGTTGAAGAGGAAAGTCAGCAGAATGATCAGACCGATATAAGCGACCACACCAATGATATTTTTGACTGTTTTATTCATGACATGCCTCCATTACGGTCGTTCCAGACTGATGCGTCCCAGTCTTCCCGACCGGAAATCCTCCAACAGCAGGGACGCCGCCCGATCCATATCCGGTACCCCGCCCTGTTTTAAGAGATTCTTGGCCTCCGCGATCTCCGCAAGCCGCTGTGCCGCATACGGCAGCGCTGTCTCCCGCGGTTCCTCACTCAGCTCGTATCGCCGGGTCACCGCCTCCGGATAATCCTGCTGCAACAGGATAATCAGTTCTGCGGCAAGCTCCGTCAGATCCAGATTCTCATCATTCAGGGAACCGATCATCGCCAGATCCCGGCCAATCCCCGGCTCCTCGAATTTCGGCCACAACACACCGGGCGTGTCCAGCAGTTGCAGCTCCTTTCCCAGTGAGATCCACTGCTTGCCCTTGGTCACCCCGGGCTTGTTGCCGGTTTTCGCTGCGGATCTCGCCGCCAGACGGTTGATGAAGGTGGACTTTCCCACATTCGGTATGCCGGCCACCATCGCCCGTATGGGTCTGCCCACAATTCCCCGTTTCCTGTCCCTCTCAATACGTTCCCGACAGGTCTCGCGGATCGCCGAACGTACCCGCTCCGTACTGCCGGACTCCTTCGCATTAAAGGGCAGCGGTGTGACACCTTCCCCGGTAAACGCCGCAATCCACTGTGCGGTCACCGCTTCATCCGCCAGATCTGCCTTATTCAGCAGCAGCAGCCGTGCCTTGCCCTTTCCCATCGCATCCAGATCCGGATTCCTGCCGGCTTTCGGTACACGGGCATCCGTCAGCTCGATAATGAGATCCACGAGCTTGATATTCTCCTGCATCATCCGGAAGGCTTTTGTCATATGCCCCGGAAACCACTGATAATTCATCGGATCAGTCCGCTCTCCTCCCGTCCCAGACGAAACCAGCATCTGCCGACGATCAGGGACTGTGCAATAGGGCCGACATTGGCACTGCGGCTATCCTCGCCACTGGAGCGCTCATCTCCCATGACGAAATACTCGTCCTCTCCCAGCACCAGCTCTTTCTCCGCGATACCGGCGTCCTGAATGGTCCCACGCGCCATTGCATCCTCCAGATCCGCCTCTCCGTTGACATACAGGACGCCATTTTTGATCTGAACGCGATCTCCGGGCACCGCCATCACACGCTTGATATAATAGTGGGACTTCTGATTGCCGTTTGGCTGAAAGGCCACCACATCTCCGCGCACAGGATCCACCACACGATAGACCAGCCGGTCTACCAGCACGCCATCCCCGTTCTCCAGCACCGGCGACATGGAGCCGCCGGAGACCGGCAGCCGCAGGCCGAAGGCTGTCACGAACACAAATGCGAAAAAAATGGCAATCAGCGTATAGACAATCCAGGAGAGAATCTCACGGACCAGCTCCGGCGTGAGGATCTTCTTCTTTTCCCGAAAAGAAAACTCCTGCATCCTTCGTCTGTGCGCCCGCATCTCCTCTTCCTCTCACAGTCGTACCATCGAGCAGGGAGAATGGATCGACCCTGCTCGCACGCAGATGGCGCCCCGTCGGAGCCGGAATCTGCATCTTCGCCGTCCTGTGTACCAAAAGGGCGATCACGTCTCCGCAATCGCCCCCGGGTTGATGTTATCTGAGAACCTCTTTGACCTTGGCCTTCTTTCCGGTCAACCCCTTCAGGTAGTTCAGCTTCGCCCTGCGCACCTTACCTCTGCGCACAACCTCCACCTTCTCGATGAGGGGGGAGTGCAGGGGCCAGGTCTTCTCCACGCCGATGCCGCCGGAGAGCTTCCGAACGGTAAAGGTGGTGCGGTTGCTGCCGCCCTGAATCTTCTTCACAGTACCCTCAAACACCTGGATACGCTCACGGTTGCCTTCCTTGATCTTGGCATGCACGCGGACGGTGTCGCCGGTGTTGAACTGCGGCGGATTCTCGACGAGCTGTTCCTTCTCGATCTCTTCAATAATGGGATTCATAGCTTTTTCTCCTGTAAACATCAGACGTTCATACTCACAACCCGTGTGTGACAGAGGACCGTCGGTCTGCGCAACTGTAACAGAGTACCATACTCTGGCCCCGGCGTCAAGTCCAATCTGACAATCTGACTACCGGAAGGTGACCTCCAGGTTCAGATCCACATCCCCGTCGATGCCATCCACCCGTCCGGTTGCGGTATACTGCCAGTAGGTAAAGGCGTAGGGGAAATACAGCGGCTGGCTGTAGTAGGCATACCACACCGTATAGTCCACCAGCTCCTCCGGTTCCAGCAGCAGGGCATAACTCTTCAGATTGCCATAAATACAGGGTCTGTAGCCGGCACCCTCCACCACAGAGCAGAAGGTTCTCGCGGTTTCGGTATAGCCCTCTTTGGAGAGGTCGGCTGTTCTGGCACCGGCGCTGTCCGCCGACTCGATATCGATGGCCACCGGCCCGGTGATATCGTACGGTTCGATGCGATCCAGCACGAAAGCGGCCTCTTCTCTGGCCTCCTCCGCATCCACCGCCTGGGAATAGAAATAGACGCCGACCTCCAGTCCGGCCGCCAGTGCGCCCTTGATGTTATCCTCAAAGGTTTCATCCTCCATGAGCTTTCCTTCGGAACTCCCGCGTGAACCCACACGGATGACGGCAAATTCGATTCCATCCGCCGCAACCTTCTTCCAGTCAATTTTCTCCTGATACTTGGAGACATCGATGCCCTGGCGTGTCTGAACCGATGCGTTCGTCCCCACATACTGCATGCGTCCATTGGCATCCACCTCCCAGTCCGTTTCCAGGAAGGGATTGCCGGGAATGTCCTCAGAGACCGGCAGGAAGAAATACCGTCCCGCGTCCAGCACCACCAGTTTATCCTCATAGAGACGCCGGAAAACAGAGGCTGCCCCCTCCCCGCTCTCCAGGCGTGCCTGTATCCCGGCCAGAAGCTGTTCCCTGGTTCTGATCTCCGCCTCAGAAGCAGCTCTCTCCTCGGCCTCCGCCACCATGGCCGCCGCGTCCGATTCATAGACAAAGCCTGCTGCCTCGATCTCCTGCAGTGCTTCTATGGCAGTTTCCCGATCATCCCGCAGCTTTGCGCTGTACAGCAGCAGATAGATATTAAAGCCCTGAGAGGCTATCAGCAACAGGCTCAGGATAATGACAGAGACGAAACCGGTCGTGCGTTTCCTGCTCATACAATCACATCCTTTCCTCGAAATAACTCTTGTAGCCTTCCCCAAAGATCTCCGAGGCGCTGGTCACGATCAGAAAGGCCTCCGGGTCCTCCTGTCGCACGATCTCCTCTGCCATCGGATACATCCGCTTCTTGATGGCGCAGAGGATGACCTTCTTCTCCTCGCGGCTGTATGCCCCCTCCGCAAAGATATGCGTCGCCCCAACATCCAGTTCCTTCAGGAGCCGTTCGGAGATTTCCTCGATCCGGTCCGAAATGATGTAGATCAGCTTCGCCTCATCCCGGCCGTAGAGTACAAAATCCATGACCAGTGATGTGACGATGGTCGCCAGAAAAGAATACAGCGCACACCGCACATCCTCAAACACGATCCCGGCCGCCAGGACGATAACAATATCCGTCAGGAAGAACAGCATCCCGGTTCTCAGGTGCGGAAAACGGATGCGCAGCAGCTTGATAATGACATCCGTTCCCCCGCTGGTGGCGTGGCAGAGGAAGATCATCCCCATGGCGGCACCCATCAGCACACTGCCGAACACGCTTCCCAGCACATAGTCATCCGCCACTGCCAGGAACGAAAGCTTCCTTGCAATCAGATCGGTGAAAACGGAAATCATCAGTGTTGCGTACAGGGTGGATACCGTAAACCGCAGGCCGAATTTCCATACGGCCAGAATCAGAATCGGAATATTGCAGACAAGGAACCAGAAGCCCACACCATGCCCTGCGACTCTGTTCAGAACGATGGCGATCCCCGTTACCCCACCGGGGGCCAGATGATTCGGATCGCTGAACAGGCTCGTTCCCAGACCATATATGAAAGCAGCCAGGGTGATCACCAGATATTCCACAGGTCTGCTGTATCTGTCCGTTCGCAAAAACAACATCAGATATTTGTTCTCACAATCTTCGGGCGGAAACCGGTCTCCTCCAGACGGTGGATGATCTGTCCCTTATGCTCGCTTCCGAAGGCCTCCAGCGTAATTCTGAGTTCCACCGCCGCGTTGCGGTTGATGCTGACGAACTGATTGTGCTCCAGCTTGATGACGTTGCCGTTTGCACCGGAGATCACCTGTGCCACGCGGGCCAGCTCTCCCGGCTTATCCGGCAACAGCACGGAGACCGTAAATATCCTGTCACGCAGGATAAGCCCCTGCTGGACCACCGATGACATCGTGATGATATCCATATTGCCGCCTGAAAGGATGCAGGCGATCCGTCTGTCCCTTCCATTGAGATACTTCAGCGCAGCGACAGACAGCAAGCCGGAGTTCTCCACCACCATTTTGTGGTTCTCCACCATGTCAAGGAATGCCACCACCAGATCTTCATCCGGTACGGTGATGATCCGGTCCAGATTCTGACGGACATAGGGGAAGATCTTCTCACCAGGTGTCTTGACCGCCGTACCGTCCGCAATGGTGTTCACAGAGGGCAGGGTGGTCACGGTCCCCTTCTGGAGGCTGACCTCCATGCAATTGGCACCGGCCGGTTCCACACCGATCACCTGGATCTTGGGATTCAGCAGCTTGGCGAGGGTACTGACCCCGGTCGCGAGACCACCGCCACCAATGGGTACCAGAATGATGTCCACCGTCGGCAGTTCCTGGAAGATCTCCATGGCGATGGTACCCTGTCCGGTTGCCACCTCCAGGTCGTCGAAGGGATGAACAAAGGTCAGTCCGCGCTCCTCGGCGATCTCCAGTGCCCTGGCACAGGCATCGTCATAAACATCCCCGTGGAGGACGACCTCCGCACCCAGTGCCTTGGTCCGGTTCACCTTGATTAACGGCGTCGCCGTCGGCATGACGATGGTTGCCGGCACGCCATAGCTCTTCGCAGCATAGGCCACGCCCTGCGCATGATTGCCGGCAGAGGCCGTAATCAGTCCTCTGGCCCGTTCCTCCTCAGACAGGGTACTGATTTTATAATAGGCCCCCCGCACCTTGTAGGCGCCGGTGCGCTGCAGATTTTCCGGTTTCAGGTAGACCTTGCCCCCCGTCTGGGCACTCCAGTAATCGCTGTAGATCAGCTTTGTCTCCAGCGTCACCTTCTGCACCTGCTCACAGGCCGCTTCGAAACTCTCCAGTGTCAATGGTTCCTTCTTCTGTGCCATGCTTCTGTTCCTTTCAACTCCCTCAGCCATTAAAGAGCGCGTCTACGAACTGATCTGCGTCAAACCGTTCCAGATCATCGAGGCCCTCACCCACACC
>JAFSYF010000096.1 GCA_017443695.1 Butyrivibrio sp. | reverse complement strand
GCGCGCACCTTTACCGAATGTGGATTCCGTGTGCTGGCGACAGGGAGAACCTGTGAGGCGATCCAGACGGCTGGCATCCCTGTGACGAAAGCGCTGAAGAACTATGAGGGCAGGCCCAATGTGCAGGATCTGATCACGAACGGGGAGATCCAGCTGATCATCAATACCCCTATCGGCAAAGGCGCGGATCATGACGACAGTTATCTGCGTAAGAGTGCAATTAAGGCGCGGATACCATACATTACAACGATGGCTGCCGCTGTGGCTGCGGCGGAGGGGATCCGGCAGGTACGGGAGACGCCGGCTGCGAACGCGGAGATCCTGTCGCTGCAGGAGTGGCATGAACTGTTGTAAGATCAGGCGAACGGAGGAACGATGGCACAGTCAGCGAAGAAGATACTGATCGTAGACGATACCGAGCTTGACAGAAAGAGGCTGGGTGATCTGTTTAAGTCCTCTTTTCAGGTGCTGCTTGCCGGGGATGGCAAACAGGCTGTTCAGTTGATTTCTGCCCATATGAAGGATCTCTCGGCGGTACTGCTGGATCTGACGCTCCCTCAGATCAGCGGGATGCAGGTACTGGGACTCATGCAGCAGAAGAAGATCACGGATCGTCTTCCGATCCTGATCGTCACCGCTGATCAGACGGCGGAGTCAGAACGTACCTGCTATCAAAAGGGGGCGGCCGATGTCATCCATAAGCCTTTTGATACGCTGGTGGTGGAGCATCGTGTCAAACAGGCTGTCGAGCTCTATGAGCGGCGTATGCAGCTGGAGAAACAGTTTGAGGAACAGACGGCGGTGCTTCAGAAACAGTTCGAGATGCTGAAGACACAGGAATCCCGGCTCAGGGAGAACAATAAAACCATCATTGACATCATCTGTTCCATGGTGGAGTTCCGTGATCTGGAGTCTGGGGATCATCTGCGCCGGATTAAGGGCTTTACGAAGATCCTGGCGACCGCTGTGATGCAGAAGTATCCGGAATACGGACTGAATCCGCATCGTATTGATGTGATCACACAGGCCTCAGCCATGCATGATATCGGCAAGATCACGGTGCCGGATGCGATCCTCTTAAAACCGGGACGCCTGAATCCGGATGAATTCGACATCATGAAGAGTCATACCACAAGAGGGGCCGAGCTGGTCCGTATGCTGTCGGATATTCAGGATAAGGAGTACTACGAGGCCAGCTACGATATCTGCAGGCATCACCATGAGAAATACGATGGCAAGGGTTATCCGGACGGTCTTAAGGGAGAGAGTATCTCCATTGCAGCGCAGATCACTTCCGTTGCGGACGTGTATGATGCGCTGATCTCTGACAGAGTGTATAAGGCGGCTTATACGCCGGCTAAGGCGTATGAGATGATCTGGAACGGGGAGGCGGGGCAGTTCTCGCCCAAGATGCTGTCCTGTCTGGAAGCGGCGCGCGGGGAGATGGAGGCATTCCACCAGGCAACACGCCCTCAGGTGGCTGTGACGCCACCTAAGACCTGATAGGGTTAGACATTGAACTCCATATAGGGAACCGTCGCTGCGGGACCGTTACCGCACAGCAGCAGGCAGGGTTCCCGGTTCATGACGGCGCGGATGTAATCACCCGCGTCGTTCAGTTTGTGCTGAAACGCCATGCCTCCGAGTGACAGTGTGGTACGGTGGATATCCGAACCGGCTGTGACGGGGAAATTGTGTATGCGGGCATAGAGCCTTGCCTGTTCATCGTAGCTGGGATCCTTGTGGGCGGCATTGACCACCTCCACGGCATCTGTAAACAGGGGAAAGAGACTGATATGGTTCAGATAGGAAGCCTCCCGGAAGGGGTGACAGTGTACGATGAGTCCGCCGCCTTCATGAACCAGATGGAACTGTTCTTCCACCGTGCAGTCACGGATTTCGGGATGAGCCAGAAGCCATTCCTTGGAGAGACCGTTGATGAGGAATTCGGTGCCGTCATAACAGGCCTCCCACCCGAAGAAAACCTGGAGACCGATCCGGTCCCCCTCAGCCCGGGCATGCTCATACCCGGAACAGAACCCCTCAACCCATTCGGACCAGGGCAGTCGCCGGTCAATGCGGGTATTGCCGTGGACGAAATGGTCGGTGACGATGATGCCGGTATAGCCAGCGGCCTTATGTGCACGGGCCATCTCAACGCCGGGGCACATGCCGCAGGCACTGGCCTCGCTGGTGTGCAGATGTGTCTCATAGGCATAGGGATAAGCCGGGGGAAGGTTCAGTGTCAATTCAGCTTCAGCAGACATGTCAGTAATCTCCTGTTTCCATCTTCGGTTTCTCGTTGGATGATCATGTTATGATTCAAAGGGACCGCGAATGGAAACGATTATAGCACGTGCACGCTTGTGAAGGCAACCCTGGCATGCTATGATGAAGAGATGAAGTAAGGCAAGATATTTCGTAGAGGAGGTACAGAGGATGAGGAAACGGATGGCAGGGATGACCGGTGCGGTGTTGTTGTCGGTGCTGTTGGCCTTCTCGGGCGGGACGCCTGCAGTTGCGAAGGAGCCTGTTACGGAGACGATTACCGTTCCGGTGCGCGGGACGAGTTACAGCGAGGCGCAGAATCCTTTTTCCACAAAGAGCGCGCAGAAGATGAAACTGAAAAAGGTGAAGACCACCGTCGGAACCTATACGGCAAAGCTGAAGCTCAGCCGCGCCATCACGAAAAAAGAGGTCGCCAACATCGGTGCTTACTATGGACAGTCCGGTTCCCGCTCGGCAACCTGGGGAGAAGCCTGCTATCTCGTTGATGAGACGCAGAAGTGTATCGGCGCGGTGGATGTCACAGTGACGGCCGGAAAGAAGAAGGCAGTTGCTACGATCCGCAGCGTTATGGATGCCGATGGGGACAGCATGCCATTTGCGTTTGAAAAGAACCATACCTACCGGCTTGTGCCG
>JAFSYF010000095.1 GCA_017443695.1 Butyrivibrio sp. | reverse complement strand
CTGGCGCTGGAGGACGAGGTGGTGCTGTATGCGGACTGGTCCAGGGAGGACGCGGAGAAAAAGGCCAGGAAGCTCCTGAAGAAGGACATCACCGCTGTATTCTGCATGGCGGACCGGATGGCAGGCGGTGTCTATGATGTATTGAACGGGCAGGGCCGCCATGCAGGGGCGGATCTCTCAGTGATGGGCTTTGATAATCAGGATATGGCAGCGTATTTTCTGCCGGGACTGACTACCATGGCGCTGCCCCTCCATGAGATGGGAGAAAGGGCGGCGAGACTGATGACCCACAGACTGAAGACACAGGCGGCAGGCTTTGACCTTTCGTCGGATGAGACAACGATTCGTATACCCTGTCACCTGGTGGAGAGAGACTCTGTCAGGGATATCAGCTGAGGTGTGTCAGGGAATGTACGGGAAATACAGGAATGGAGCGGCACTGTTGTGCGCATGCCTGATGCTGGTGAGTGCATGTGCGGCAGAGGAAAGACAGGAACCGATACAGGAAGAGACTCAGATACAGGAAGAGACACCGAATCGAGACGGTGCCGTTCACGGCGGAGGCAGAGCAGTATGGTTCCGGGGAGATGATCCTGTCGGGAATCGGTGACGGGAGCTGGACCGGCGTATTCGGCGCAGATTTTGGCAAGGGATCTCCGAAACGGATCGTCATGAAGGTCCGGGGCCAGGGACACGGCGCGGTGCGCATCAGCCTGGACATGCCGCCCGGGTGGTGCTCCAGGGTTTGACAGGATCATGAAAAAAGGACTTGAAATCCTTCGCAGAATCTGCTATAGTTGTCTCTGCGTGGTTGTCCGGTCTGTCCGGCGCATCACAGAGTTTGGGATCGTAGCTCAGCTGGGATGAGCGTTCGCTTGACGTGCGAAAGGTCTGCGGTTCGATCCCGCACGGTCCCATAAAAGCAGCATCTTAGGATGCTGCTTTTTTGTATGGAACTATCGGAAGAACTGTGGTATAATGGCAGAAGTTTGAGATCGATTCAGATCCATAGACATAATGGAAAGGTAGGATGGAACATGGGTGTGCTGTTGACGCCGGAACAGATCGATACACTGGGTGAGATCGCTAATATCAGCATGGGTAACTCGGCCACGACCCTCTCCATGATGGTCAACCGCAAGGTGGATATCACAACACCGAACGTGCGCGTGATCAAACGCAGCCAGTCGCTGGATGATTATGAGAAGACCTGCATTTTTGTCCAGATCCATTATGTCAAGGGGCTGGCAGGTAACAACGTCCTGATCCTGAAGGAGAACGACGTCAAGGTCATGACGGATCTGATGATGGGCGGCGACGGCACGAATACGGCAGGAGATATCACAGATCTGCATCTGTCTGCGGCATCGGAGGCCATGAACCAGATGATGGGCTCCAGCGCCACCTCACTGTCCATGATGCTGGGCATTCCGACAGATATCAGTACGCCGGAGGTGAGCCGTATCGACGTGGAGAGCGTCAAGATTTTTGAGAAGATGTTTGAAACGCCCGGAGATGATTTCGTCAAGATTTCTTTCCGCATGACCATAGAGAGTCTGATTGATTCGGTGATGGTACAGCTGTATCCGGTGAATTTCGCGGCGGAGATGGTAGAGAAGTTCCAGGCCAGAGGCCGTTACACGGGCGAATCATAAACGGAGCGGATCCATGAATAAGGCGGAGATCCTTGAGATCCGCAAACAGTTCAATCCTGATCGATGCACCATCGACCATCTCTGTGGCTGTTATGTGGATTATGAGAAGAAGAAGCGTCTGACTTTTCGCAAGGCATTCGGGAGTCTCCCGGATGAGGAGATGTATAAATACCTGGACATCTTCAGTCATACCCTGAGCGGTACTCTAGGGAAGAATCTGATTCCACTGGCATTTCCGACGGAGCAGGAGGAGGCCGGCGGGAATCAGGAGTTCCTGCTGCGTCTGCGTGATTCCCATCTGACCGATGATGCGCTCCTGGAGGAGCTCTATGACCGTATCATTGGCAACTACGAGAATGCGGAGAATTACTATATCATCGTTGCCCATGCGGTCTATGATGTGCCGGGCCGCACAACGGACGGTCTTGAGATGGAGGACGCCTCCGATGAGATCTATGACTATATGCTGTGCAGCATCTGCCCGGTCAAGCTCTCCAAGGCCGCTCTGGGTTACAATGAGACGGAGAATGTGATTGAGGACCGTTACCGTGACTGGGTGGTGGAAGCACCGGTGAAGGGTTTTCTGTTCCCGGCGTTCATCGACCGCACGGCGGATATCCACAATATGCTGTATTACAGTAAAAAGCCTGAGGACATCCAGCCGGTGTTCATCGAGGCCCTGTTTGGCGGCATGCCGCCCCTGTCTGCACCGGAGCAGCGGGAGTTGTTTGATGCGGTGGTGGAGACCGCGGTGGGAGAGGACGGCAGCTACGAGCTGGTGCGCAGCATCCATGAACAGCTGGCGGAACGGATCTCGGACCATGCGGACGATGAGGAACCCTACGCCCTGGACAAACACGAGGTGCGGGCGCTCCTGACCGACAGCGGGGTGCCGGAGGAACGGCTGGAACAGGTGGATCGCCACTACAGGGAGATCGCCGGTACAGAGGATGCGGAGCTGGTGGCGTCCAATATCGCGCGGACGCGGGGTTTCGAAGTGGAGACGCCGGATGTCGTGATCAAGGTCAAGCCGGATCGCTCCGATCTCGTGGAGACGCGGATCATCGACGGGCGCCCCTGTATTGTCATCGAGGTCAACGGCCGTGTGGAGGTCAACGGCGTCAGTGTCCGTGCGTGATAACTGATTAAGAGGTAACTATGGTAAAAAAGATCCTTCACTATCTGGGTGAGTATAAGTGGATGGCGGCGATATCGCCGCTCTTCATGCTTGGTGAGGCCGCCTGCGAGATGATTATTCCGGTCTTCATGGGGCAGCTCGTGGACAAGGGGATCTACGGCGGCAGCATGACCTATATCGCCGGCACCAGAAGCCGTATGATCCTGGTGGCGATCTTCGGACTGCTCTGCGGGATGGGCGCGGCCTACACCCGTGCAAAATCCGGGGCGGGTCTGGCACGGAATCTCCGCAAGGCCATGTACGATCACATACAGACCTTCTCCTTCTCCAATATCGATCATTTCTCCACATCCGGTCTGGTGACGCGCCTGACAACGGATGTGACCAACATCCAGAACTCCTTCCAGATGCTGCTGGCGATGGCCGTGCGGGCGCCGGGGCTGATGATCATCGCCATGGTCATGAGCTTCTATTTGAGCCCGCGGATCGCGCTGATCTATCTCATCGCGCTGATCTGCCTCTCGCTCCTGATCTTCGGTCTGATGGGTTCTACCATGCGGTATTTTAAAGAGGTCTTTGAGAAATACGATGCGCTGAATGAATCTGTCCAGGAGAACGTCTCCGCGATCCGTGTGGTGAAGGCCTATGTCCGCGAGGACTTTGAGATATCCAAGTTCCAGAAAGCGGCAGCCAACATTTATCTGATGTTCATCCGCGCAGAGAAGCGCGTTGTCATCCTCATGCCGGTCATGCAGCTTGCAGTCTACACCTGCATCCTGCTCATCAGCTGGATCGGTGCCCACATGATCATCGGGGAGAACGGCGTATCCACCCTCACCACAGGAGCACTCATGAGCCTGCTGACCTACTGCATGAACATCCTCATGGGCTTGATGATGATCTCCATGATCTTCGTCATGGTCACCATGTCCCAGGCATCCATGAAGCGTATCGTGGAGGTGCTGGATGAGGAGAGCGACCTGGTGAATCCCGCGCAGCCGCGGAGGGAGGTGGCGGATGGCTCGATCCGGTTCGACCATGTCTCTTTTGCCTATAATAAGGATGCGGAGGAACCGGTGCTGAAGGACATTGATCTGGAAATCCGCTCCGGCGAGAGCATCGGTATCATCGGCGGTACGGGCTCGGCCAAATCCAGTCTCGTGAATCTCATCAGTCGTCTCTATGATGTGACGCAGGGACGGCTCCTGGTTGGCGGTGTGGATGTCCGTGACTATGATATGGAGGTACTGCGGCGTCAGGTATCCGTTGTGCTGCAGAAGAATGTGCTTTTCTCCGGAACCATCCTGGAAAATCTGCGCTGGGGCAAACCGGATGCAACGGAGGAGGAATGCAGACGGGCCTGCAGGCTGGCCTGTGCGGACGAGTTCATTGAGAAGATGCCGGAGGGGTATGAGACCCGGATCGAGCAGGGTGGCAGCAACGTCTCGGGCGGACAGAGACAGCGCCTGTGTATCGCCAGAGCGCTGGTGGCACATCCGAAGATCCTGATCCTGGATGATTCGACGAGTGCGGTGGATACGGCAACAGACGCACGGATCCGTCAGGCCTTCCGGGAGGAGATCCCGAATACCACCAGACTGATCATTGCGCAGCGGATCTCCAGTGTGCAGAGTTGTGACCGTATCATCGTCATGGACAACGGTCAGGTCAGCGGTTTCGGCACACATGAGGAGCTGCTGGAGAACAATGAAATCTACCGTGAGGTATATGAATCCCAGACGGGGGCAAACGCGGACTTCGATCAGGCCGGGTGAAAGGAAGAGATATGGCAGAGCAGAAGGTAGAACAGCCAAAAGGACCAGGCGGCCGCGGAATGCGCGGAATGCCGAGACCCAAGATAGAGAATCCGGGGAAGCTGCTTGCGAGACTCATGGGACTTCTGTTCAGGAGTTATGGTCTGCAGATGCTCCTAGTGGGTGTATGCATTGTTGTCAGCGTACTGGCCAGCGTGCAGGGGACGCTGTTCACCAGAACACTGATCGACGGTTATATCACGCCGATGATGGAACAGCCCACGCCGGATTACGGACCGCTTCTTGGCGCCATCGGCAGGGTGGCCATATTCTATCTCATTGGCGTTTCGGCGGCCTTCCTCCAGTCCCTGACCATGATGTATGTCTCCCAGGGGATGCTGAAGACCCTGCGTGGAGAGCTCTTCGAGCATATGGAGCGTCTGCCGATCCGGTACTTTGATACCCATGCCCACGGCGATATCATGTCGATCTATACCAATGATATTGATACGCTGCGACAGATGATCAGCCAGAGCATCCCACAGCTCCTGAACAGTGCCATCACCATCGTCTCCGTGTTCATCTCGATGATCGCGCTGAGTATTCCGTTGACCGTCACGACAATTCTGATGGTGGTCGTGATGCTGTTGGCCTCTGCGGCGGCCACCAAGGCCTCTGGCAAGAATTTCGTCGCGCAGCAGAAGAACCTCGGGGCCATCAACGGCTACATCGAGGAGATGATCACCGGGCAGAAGGTTGTCAAGGTATTTTGTCATGAGAAAGAGAGCGTAGAGGGCTTCGATGCGCTGAATGAGGCGCTGTTTGAGAGTGCCTTCAAGGCGCAGGCCTTCTCCGGGCTGCTGGGCCCCATCAATTCACAGCTGGGCAATGTCAGCTATGTGATCTGCGCGCTGTTCGGCGGTGCACTGGCATTGACGACCGGAAGCGGTATGACCGCCGGCGGAGCTACCGCCTTCTTCCTGGCGCTGGTTACCCTGTTCGGCAGCCTCACGGTGGGCTCTCTGGCCAGCTTCCTGACCTTTAACAAGAATTTCTCCATGCCCATCAACCAGGTTTCCATGCAGTTCAACTCCATCATCATGGCGCTGGCCGGCGCAGACCGGATCTTCAAGCTGCTGGATGAAGAGCCGGAGGAGGATGAGGGGTATGTGGTACTGGTGAATGCCAAGACGGTGGATGGGCAGCTTACGGAGTCGGAGACACGTACCGGACGGTGGGCATGGAAGCATTATCATAAGGCAGACGACACCACGACCTATCAGGCACTGGAGGGCGATATCACTTTCCACGGGGTGGATTTCGGCTACACCGATGATAAGATGGTGCTGCACGATATCGTGATGCACGCCCAGCCCGGGCAGAAGATTGCGCTGGTGGGTTCCACCGGTGCCGGTAAGACGACCATCACCAATCTGATCAACCGGTTCTATGACATCCAGGATGGCAAGATCCGTTACGACAACATCAACGTCAACAAGATCCGCAAGGGGGATCTGCGCCGGTCTCTGGGCATGGTGCTGCAGGATACGCATCTGTTTACGGGAACCGTTAAAGAGAACATCCGTTATGGTAAGTTGGATGCCACGGATGACGAGGTGATCGCGGCGGCGAAGCTGGCCGGTGCGGATGGCTTCATCAGACGCCTGCCCCATGGCTATGACACTGAACTTCACGGGGACGGCGCCAATCTCTCCCAGGGTCAGCGGCAGCTGTTGGCCATCGCCCGTGCGGCCATCGCCGATCCGCCGGCATTGATTCTGGATGAAGCCACCAGTTCCATCGATACCCGTACGGAGAAGATCGTGCAGGATGGTATGGATCAGCTGATGAAGGGCCGTACCACCTTTGTCATAGCGCACCGGCTCTCAACTGTACGCAACAGCGACTGTATCATCGTGATGGAACAGGGCCGTATCATCGAGCAGGGGACGCATGACGAGCTGCTGGCCATGAAGAAACGGTACTATCAGCTCTATACCGGCTGCCAGCCGGAGGCGGTTTAACGCGGTATTCAGTCTCCGGTGTACAGGGGCAGGGTGTCATCGATCGCCGCAGTCTGTAGCGTAATCACCCGGTACTGTTGCACACGGTAGAGCGATTCCTCATAGACTGGCTCAATCTCCACCATCAGCACCTGGTTTTCATTCAGCGGATACTGCGCAGACAGCGTCAGGGATTCCGCAGCAGAGAGATATTCTTCTTCCGAGCCTGCGTTCTCGCGGATTTCAGATAGTTCGACATACCGGGCAGACAGGAAACAGTTGGCCTGTGTGCAGGCATCCAGATAGCTGTACTGTCTGTCCACAAGCTTATTCGTCAGCTTCCAGTCTGCATTGGCATTGACCAGCGACAGCGTTGCAAATGATATGAGACACAGCACCGTGAAGATGAGCAGGATCAGGGAAGTGCCGACATGTGTGCCAAAGCTGATTTTCCGCGGTTTTCTATCCATTGTGTGTATCCTCCGACCGAATGGGGGTATCTGCCACGATCAGGTGGATGACACGTTCATCATCCTCTGTCAGTACATCATCCAGATCATCAAATACGATCTGATCTCCCTCCACATTCAGCAGCGCGATGGTGGCAGAAGTGACGTGTGCGCCCCGTTGGACCAGCAGGGCGGCATCACCTGTATCCACCGGGCCATAGTATGTCTCAGCCGGCATGTGGTAGATCTGTAACAGCAGTTCGTAGCTGGCCATCAGACCGGACAGATCATCCGCCGGGTGATGGATGAGCTGACCCTCTTCGTCCAGAAACAGGATCAGCGTGTCCGGATCGTCCAGATCATCTGTTTCATTGCGCAGACGAACGGCATATTCGGCAAACACAGACTGTATCGCATCCATATCCCCGTCACAGTTCTGGAAGGTCTCTGCCAGATTCTGCGTCCAGAGGACCCCGAGATTGGTCTGAATGGACTGTCTGGCGATCAGGTGGGCACGGACAAACATCTGCACGCAGACTGTACCGGACAGCGCAAGGAGCAGGATGGAGATCACAATCTCCATCAGGAAGAGGGTGGTTCTCGTACTGGACGGGCGGTTCACTTGCTGCCCTCCGCCGTCACAGGCGCATCCGACCGGCAGGTCAGATAAAGCTGGATCTCTGTGCCATCTGTACGCGTGAGGGTGAAGGACAACAGTCCCGGGCGGACATAGAAAGCCTCCATGTCGGCCAGATCCGTGATGCGCTGGCCGGCGGCGGAGGGAATCGTGTGTGCGTCTGCCAATGTTGTCAACTCATAAAGGGCATCCTGATAGACATACAGCCACGTGATGGTGGGCACGGAACTGTCCGTGTCATACAACTGGATAGCGGGCAGGGCGTTCAGGGTAGAGAGACGGATGCCGCCGGAGACATCCGCCTGGCGGAGCTTTTCGGTGATGTAGGCAGTGGAGACACGGCTTCCGCTGTTGTCGGACATAATATCCACATTCCTGCGGTAGACGTCGGCGCCCAGGGCGATCAGCGTCAGCACGGAGAATACAAACAGGAACAGCAGGGCGGCGATGAAGAGAACGTCCACCATATGACGGTTGTCACGGTTGTTCATCATGGTTTTTTGCTCCCGAGCCGCAGAATGGTCACATCGGGGTAGAGGTTATCGCCGATGGGACGATAATCCACGAAGAAGGTCCCGTGGTCATAAGTCAGGCCGTAGTGTTCTTCGATATAGGCCAGATCCGGCGGGTAAGAGCCCTCCAGGGCATAGCACTGCACGATATCCCGCTCCAGAGCAAGACGCAGACTCTCCTCCTGGCGTTCAATGTTCTGTGCGCCGAAGACGGACAGCATCCAGAACATCACGGCGAGGAATGCGCCGACGCGGAGCAGATGGAGGAGGTTGTTGAGGTCTGTCCTGCGCATCCCGGATCAGCCCATAGAGGACATGATGCCCATCAGCGGCAGAATGACGCTCATGAGGATCAGTCCCACGATCATTGAAAGGACAATGACCAGTGTCGGCTCCAGGACAGAGATAAACGCGTAGATACGACGCTGGGTGATCTCCGCATAGCGGTTGGAGATCTGGCGCATGACGGTGTCCATGGAACCGGTGCGGAAACCAATGGAAAGCATGCGTGAATAAAACTGATTGAAGATTCCTGCTTTCTCGATGGCCTCCGGAAAACTGTCTCCCTCATCCATGATATTGGACTGACACGCCTCGATCTGTTTGCGCATGGTGGGACTATCCACCAGATTCCGGACGAGATTCAGGCTCTCAAAGGTGTCCATCCCGCTGGAGAGCATGAGCACCATTCCGCTGGCGAACCGTTCTTTGGCCATATCCTCGTAGATTTTGGAAAGAGGCCCCACGTTCCGCGTCATATGGATGAAACGGGCGCGTCCGCTGTCGGTGCGGGAGAAATAGAAGAACAGTACACCGATCAGAATCAGAAGACCGAGGATAATGAAGGAGTAGCGGTTCAGCGTCTGCCCGACATTCAGAAGTGTCTGGGAAAAAGTGTTCATGCTGGTGCCCAGCTGGGCGAAGACCTGGCTGAAGATCGGCAGCACGTGAATGATGAGTACACCGATGACGATCAGCATCAGCATGATCATGAGCATGGGATAACCGATGGCGTTCTGAATACTCTCCTTGATGTCGTCCTCCCGGTCATAGTAATCCGCCAGAGAGTCCATAACGATATCCAGTGTGCCGGATTCCTCGCCTATGGTGGTCATATGGATCATGTAGCCAGGGAAAACACCACTCATCTGCAGGGCGATATGGAATTTCTCACCCGACAGCAGGATGTGCATGATGTCCTCCAGAAACTGGCGGTCATCTGGATCGTGTGTGTCGTGGAGCAGGAGATCGATTCCCTCCAGGGTGCCGATGCCGGCGGCAAGCATCAGTGACATCTGTCTGCAGAATGCGGAGATCTCATTGCTGCTCAACAGCCGGGTTTTCCGTCGTTTTGTCACATGGATATCTGGTGTGCTGATCCCGTCTGCCATGTTCCGCCTCCTAGTATACGTATTTCAGGATATAATTCTCACCGTTCCCGATGAAGTCCTTCAGCTGATCTGCCTCTGTTGTAGAGGCAAAGGTGGGATCCATCAGCGACCAGTCATGACCATCAAACTTGATCATGCCGTTGACCCAGCCCACTTCCTCTACGAAGGTGCTGATCCATGCGTGATAGGCGGTGCCCACATAGCCCACCTCCACTCTGGTGGGGATCCGCTGGGAGCGCAGCATGGCGGTCATCAGCGCGGCATAATCGAGACAGATCCCGGTACCGGTCTCCAGGGTTTCGTCTATATCCGGCAGGTAGCCGCTATGGATGCTTCTGGCCTTCTCATGATCGTAACGCACATGTTCGATGATGTAGTTATACACGGAGGAGATCACCTCCAGGTCATCATCGGCAGACAATGCCAAATCCCGGGCCAGAGATACGGCTGCACTGTCCTCATCGAAAGAGACATACAGGTTCGGATACAGATAGGGCAGCATCTCATCCCGCAGCGTCACATCCAGTGCCTGTGAAAAAATGGCGGCATACTGGTTCTGATGAATGTTCTCATAGGCATTGACCGTATAGACCCCGTCCCCGGAATTCAACGGATATACCTCATCCGCTCCGCCGTTCACGGAAGGACTGTAGGTGTAGGTGATCCCATTGGGCCCCGTAATCTGGAGCTTGACCTTGGAGGAAGCACCGGTATAGCGGATGATGAGATATCCCTCTGACTGGTTCGACGCATCGACGGTGATGCTGTCATTGGCGTATACGATCACCCCACCGGCTTCCGGTGTAAGACAGACGGAATGATTGTCCCTGGTGCCGGGAACCCGGTTGTCAGACGAGGCCTCATCGTTCGCGGTTGTCTGTGTCTGTACAGCCATATGGGAACATCCGCCCGCTGCCAGGCCCAGAGACAGGAGCAGAATCAGGGGCAGAAATCGGGTATTCATATCAGCAGCTGTGCGCCCCCCTCATATTTCTGATAGGTTCTGGCAATGAGTCCGAAGAATCTCGTTGTACCGGCTTCATCATTCAGCACACACGCATAGCTGACCTCAATGGGCAGCTCCGGATGCGCGTCGTTATAGGACTGGATCTGATGTACCACATCCATCAGGAACAGATCAGAGACCGTGTGGTCACAGTTCTCAATGATCGTGAGGTATTCGTTGCCGCCGTTTCGGCCGATCTGCCCGTATTCGTTGGAAACGGATTCCAGGATCCGGCAGAAGGCGTCAATGACCTGATCGCCGGCCTCATGTCCCTGTTCAGAATTGATGCGTGAGAGATTGCCGATCTTCAGGAGAAAACAACCGAGATGCTGCAGCTGATCTGATTCTTCATAACGCGCTGCGAGTCGGTCGATGCTGTGCCGCTCCAGAAGTGCCGGCTGTTTCGGCGCCTCGGGGGCCACTGTGTCAGCTGCATCGAATTGCGGGGGTTGACCATCCGACAGTGGAAACCACAGCAGTGTCAGCAAACCACCGTCCAGAAGCACACCGGCTATCAGCGACAGCAGCAGACAGATCTGGAGCTGGTGAGGGGGCCGGGGGTCCTGCGTCAGCAACAGTGTGCAGAGCATAATACCAGCTGCAAGCACCACAAACAGCGCTGTTGCTATGATAAACAGCGTACGGCGCGGTATGGGATGCGGTGTAATGGATGTCTTGCCCATGGCTGTATTCTACCATACATGGCCGGGGAAAAAAAGTAGGAACAGTTTAACACCTTCAAGCGATTGTCCTGCACCGGGAGCATCCCACAGGCGGCCTGCTCGCGCTCGTCGCAAGCTCGCGAACCACCTGAGAGATGCTCCCGGTGCAAACAGTGATCAAATCAAAGTTTGTGGGCGATGGGGCGGCGGGCATCGAAGGTGTAGAAGCTGTCGAAGCCCAGTGAGAGCAGAATTGAGCGGATCTGGTCAAAGCAGCCTGCTACATGCTCCGGCTTGTGGGCATCCGAGCCGGCGGTCAGGAGACGTCCCCCCAGTTCATGATAGCGTGAAAGCAGTGTCCGGCAGGGATTGGGCTCATGTCCGCCCCGTATGAGTGCGGAACTGTTTACATCCAGGCCGATATCGTGGGCAATGCAGGTGCGCAGGATCTCGTCCGTCAGGTCGGCATAGTCCGCCG
>JAFSYF010000094.1 GCA_017443695.1 Butyrivibrio sp. | reverse complement strand
TATGACAACATGGCATTCGGTCTGAAGCTGCGTAAGGTGCCGAAGGCAGAGATCGACAAGATGGTTAAGGAGGCCGCCAAGATCCTCGATCTGACCAACCTTCTGGATCGTAAACCGAAGGCTCTGTCCGGTGGTCAGAGACAGCGTGTGGCTATGGGACGTGCTATCGTGCGTAACCCCAAGGTCTTCCTGATGGACGAGCCGCTGTCCAACCTGGATGCAAAGCTGCGTGTGCAGATGCGTACCGAGATCGCAAAGCTCCATCAGAGACTGGGCACCACCATCATCTACGTTACACATGACCAGACCGAGGCTATGACCCTGGGTACCCGTATCGTCGTTATGAAGGACGGTGTCGTACAGCAGGTGGATACACCTCAGAATCTGTATGACAAGCCGGGCAACCTGTTCGTCGCCGGATTCATGGGATCCCCGCAGATGAACTTCCTGGATGCAGAGGTTGAGGTCAAGGGCGATGTAGCCTGCCTGAAGATCGCGGGTCAGTCCATCGAGCTGCCGCCGGCCAAGGCCAAGAAGGTCATCGAGGGTGGTTATGCCGGCAAGACCGTTACCTTCGGTATCCGTCCTGAGGACGTGGATGATTCCGAGATGGTCGTTTCCACTTCCAAGGCAGTGTTCGAGTCCACGATCAACGTTTACGAGTTGCTGGGTGCTGAGGTTTATCTGTACTTTGATCTGGCTGGTTTCCCGATCACCGCTCGTGTGGACAGCCGTACAACCGCACGTCCGGGCGACAAGGTGAAGTTCGCCTTCGATGTTGAGAAGATCCATGTCTTCGACAAGGAGACCGAGAAGGTTATCACCAACTGATCGCATGGTTGCAAGGTATTGGAGGGGGAGGTGCAGATGCATCTCCCTCTTTATTTATAAAATGGTGGACATATGATCACATCACAGATCATTCAGGATAGCATTGACGAACTGACGCTGATCACAGGCGTCGGCCTGCGGATACTGGATACCGAGGGCATCAGCATCGCCGCGTCTGAGGGGGCACCGGAGGTGGAACCGTCGATGGTGCAGGATTTTCTCCGGTCACCGGCGGACTCCCAGGGGATCCATTCCCTGCAGATGATGAAGATTCCGGATGGGACAGAGGTGCCTTATATCGTTGCGGCAACGGAAGGAAAGATTGGCACCGATGCGCGGATGGTGGTGCGTCTGTGTAAGGCGGAGCTGTCGGCGCTGATTGTGGCCTATAAGGAACGCTATGACCGGGGGAGCTTTCTGCAGAATCTCCTGCTGGACAATATGCTGGTCATCGATGCCTACACCCGTGCCAGGAAGCTGCGCATCGATGTGAATGAGCCCCGTATCGTGATCGTGGTCAAGATCGACGAGGCGGAACGAAATGTGCAGTCCATGATGCCTGTGCTGGAGGGGATCCTGAACGGGATGTTCAGTGGGGGAAAGGACGTGGTCACTGCGGTGGATCCCGGCAGCGTGATCCTGATTAAGGCCCTGTCCCCGGAGGAGAGTTATGAGGAGCTCGACCATGTGGCGCACAGTATTGTGGATATGGTCAACACGGAGGCCATGCTGAATGTGCATGTGGCCTATGGCTCCATAGCCTCTGAGCTGAAGTTCATCAGCAGATCCTACAAGGAAGCGCGCATGGCGATGGAGGTGGGGCGGATCTTCTATGCCTCCGAGCGGGTGATCGCCTATCACACACTGGGGATCGGCCGGCTGATCTATCAGCTGCCCGAGAGTCTGTGCCGGATTTTTATCGAGGAGACTTTTCACGGCAGGGATGTGGAGGCCGCGCTGGATGAGGAGACACGGACCACCATTGATATGTTTTTTGACAACAACCTGAATGTCTCCGAGACAGCCAGACAGCTCTTCGTCCACCGCAATACCCTGGTCTACCGGATTGAGAAGCTGGAGAAGGCAACGGGTCTAGATATCCGTATCTTTGATGACGCCCTGACATTCAAGATCGCGCTGATGGTGATGAATTATCTGAAGACACAGAAGGAATAAAAAAACGGCGGAACCCGGCTTCCCTGCAACACAGCTCGCATCCTCTTAGTGCTGCTTCGTTCCCGACCTGACACGGTTCGCGGCGCTCACTTGCGCAGGACCAGATTCCGCACGTTCTTTATCATAGCGGTTTCACGGATTCCTGTCAACAACGGTTTATAATTCGGGCCCCGGGAGCATCCCACAGCGGCCTGCTCGGTCATAATTCAGCCTGCGGCCGAATTGTGACGCAGCAGGCGCAGGCTTCGGAGGCGTGCATGCAGGATGCGCAGCGTGCGGGGGGCTGCCGCGAACAGCAGCAGGTACACGCGGTTCTTCATCGTCAGGTGGGGATTGCTCAGAATCTCCGGGATGTGCCGGCGCAGATAGGCGACCACATGCCGGCGGTAGAATTCGTTATCCCGCTTCATCAGAGGGATCGGGATGTGCAGCAGATACTCCAACCGCTGATAGAGCGCAAACCGGGCGGCTTCCCTGCGCAGGCGCGGATAGCGGCCCTGTACAAGGGACTGCACGGTATCGGCATTCCGGACGATGTCGGTGAACACCGGCGGAAAATAGAGCAGATCCTCTGCCCGGCGTCTGGAATTCGACCCGGTCCGATAATACACATGATAGTACTGCCGGGGCAGCAGGACCAGTCGCGAAGCCACATCCAGAAGCGCCACCAGCAGCAGGAAATCTTCGTTCAGCATCCCCTCCGGGAACAGTCTGGGGGGTTGATCCGGCGGAAAAAAGAAGACACGCGGCGTCAGCTTCGTACAGAAGGACGCATCGCCACGGTGCAGCAGAAGCAGGCGCAGCTGCTCCTCACAGGAGATGGACGTGGGCGTAAGTGGCGGGATACAGATATCCGGCAGTCTCGTTCCATCCTCAGCGATTTCGTCCCGTCCGATCTGGATCATCACAGCAGGGTCATCCGGGGGCAGTGCACCCACCATGGTCTCAAGAAAACGGGGATCCACCCAGTCGTCGCTGTCAACAAAGCTGATATACTCCCCGGTGGAAACAGACAGTCCCGTATTGCGGGCGGCACTGCTGCCGCCGTTTGGCCGGTGGCAGACACGGATCAGCGAAGGGTGCTCCGCCGCCAGGGTATCCGCAAGTGCTCCGGTATCGTCGGTGGAGCCATCGTCTACAATGATGAGCTCCGTGTCTGCTGCCGGATAGGTCTGCGCGCAGAGACTTTCGATACATTTCCGTAAGAGCCCGGCGGTATTATAGGCCGGGATGATGACGGAGATGCGGGGGCGGCGGATCTGTGCGGATGATGGAAGCTGCTGCTCGTTGTCCATGGTCTGTTTCCTGCGTGGCAATATTCGAATCCATTATGTCTCAGTATAGCATCCCGGGGCAAAACAGAAAAGAAATGATTCCGTAATTGACTTTTTCCTACGTAAAAAGTATGATATAAACCAAAAAAAGGAGGAGCACGGATGAAGATCTCAACCAAAGGCAGATATGCGCTGCGTGTCATGATCGATCTGGCGCAGCATGACAATGGAGAATTCATCGCACTGAAGGATATCGCTGACCGGCAGCAGGTGACGGTCAAATACCTGGAGCAGATCGTCTCTGCGCTGAATAAGGCCGGGATGCTGCGCAGTATGCGGGGCAACAGCGGTGGTCATCGTCTGGCCAGGCCGGCGGATCAGTACCGTGTCGGGGAGATCCTCCGAGTCATGGAGGGGGATCTGTCTCCCGTGGACTGTGTGGGAGATCCGCCCGCAGCCTGTCCGATGCAGGAGGGCTGTGCGACGGTGGAATTCTGGCGGGGACTGGGCCGTGTCGTCAATCAGTATGTGGACAGCTATACCCTGCAGGATCTGGCGGATCAGGACCTGACGGAGCGTGTCCTTTCCTACAGCATATGAAGAAGCGGTCAGAGGAAGAACAGCGCAGGGAAGACCAGTACTATATGCGGGAGGCGCTGAAACAGGCGCGGCGGGCCTACCGGCTGGGTGAGGTACCCATTGGCTGCGTCATCGTCTACGAAGCTCCGGAAGAAGAGATTCCCCCGCAGATCATCGGCCGTGGCTACAACCGCCGCAATACGGACCATTCGACCCTGGCCCACGCAGAGATCACGGCGATCCGGCGGGCCAGCAAGGCACTGAAGGACTGGCGGCTGGAGGACTGTACGATCTATATCACACTGGAACCCTGTCAGATGTGCGCCGGGGCCATCGTGCAGGCCCGGATACCGCGGGTGGTCTATGGTGCCTCGAGCCCCAAGGCAGGATGTGGCGGATCCATTCTGAATATTCTGGAGAATCCGGAATTCAACCATCAGGTCGAGGTGACAAGAGGGGTGATGGAGGACGCCTCCACAGAGCTGCTGCAGCTTTTTTTCAAAGAGATGCGTGCCCGCAGGAGTGCGGAGAAACGCGCACGTTCGGAGGACTGAAGCATCAGGCCAGAACAGAGGCCACTTCGTCCCGGTAGTCCTCAATCAGGATGGGGGTATCCCCGTCAAATTCGATTACGGTATCCCCGATCTCATCATAGAAATATTCATTGACGGCATCCACAAGCATGGGCAGGGAAACATGGTGTCCGGCGAAAGCTGCCGTGACAGATGCATGATCCAACAGCGTACGGAGTAACGTGCAGGCGTCCGGACCCAGACGGGTTTCCGGGGCAGGAGGTGTATCCGGAAGCAATACATCCGTGCCGGAAGAAGGTGCAGCGTCGGATTCGTCCGCAGCAGGAGAAAGCGCGTGGATCATGCCGGAAGAGATGTCTGCGGGAGCAGCCTCCGGGATCGTACAGGCTGGCGGAACGGATGGCTGCTCCTCCACGATCAGCGCATCCCGGATCTGTGCGGCGTCCTGGCGGATATTGGACAGTGCCTGCATGTCGATGTCGATATGGGGTCTGGCGGCTTCCGCTTCTTCTGCCTGCCGTCGCTCCAGGATCCGGTCGATCACCTGTCCGATGACCGCCTTCCAGGAGACATTCCGGAGTCTGTCCTGCAGCGGATGTCCGAAGCCTGTTTTCTCCCGGCACTGCCTGTCCACCTCCTGCAGCAGCGCGGCCAGCTCCTCGCTCTTCCGGTCCGGGTGCGCGTAGGTCTCCCGCTGCCAGATACCGTGCAGGCAGGTGTAATCACAGATGCTGCTCCATCGGTACCGGTAGTCCGCCCGCGCCAGATGATCATGGAAGATCGCCCCGCGGAACAGCTGACAGGGATAGGCCGTGCGTTTGCCGAAGCAGGTCTCTGTCATCGTCCGGTTGACGTGCGTCGCCTGCAGGAGTTTTGCAATCTCCTGAAAGGCGGTCAGCGCTGCCTCCTGCAGTAGGGCGGGATCCTTACGGAACATAGGGGAGGTGATCTTTACTGCACCACTGCACCACTGCAGCGCGGCATAGTACATGGAAGCAGGGTCTGTCTCATCCAGGTCAGGATGGTAATGAGCGGTCAGCGACAGGTGGGCCGTGTCCATCGCAGGGAGATGCCATCCCGTATCCGTTGCCGTGACCGGGTTGATGGCGGCATCCTCCAGTGCCTGTATCAAAGTCAGGGCCTCGCTGAAGAGACTGTTGTCATAGCTGGCGGTGCCAGGCAGATCATAATAGATCCGGTAATCCCTGAGCCAGATCTCCAGATTAGTCAGAAGCGGCGGATCCCAGCGGCCATAGGTCTGCTTCAGCCACTGCAGGGTCTCGTAGCCGTCTTCCGGGGAGTCCACGCCGACCCCCATCAGCAGCTCATAGATATGGATGTAGAGGAAGGACAGCGGAAAGTGGCGTACCACCTCCCGGCGACGGAGCCTGGTACGCAGGCTGATGTATCCGCGCAGCTGTGGGGGATTCAGATCCCGGTAGGTCGGATAATAGCGGACGAAGGGTTCGGTATAAGCATAATCATCCTCCAGATCCACGAGGCGCTGCGCCTGCTCATAGAACAGCGCAGCGCGCTCTTTTGGCCGGCTGCCCGGGGGCATCTGCCGGCATTGCTCATAGAACTCGCGCTCCGGAGGTGTGAGGATCGACAGATCCTCCCCCGGGAAGGTGAGCATCTGCTCCTTGTATCCCTGGACGATCTGGATGACCTCATTTCTCTGGATCTGCTGTTTTTCCGTCCGGGAGATGTTCAGAGAGAAGTCAGAGCGCTGTTGTTTGTGATCATCCGGTCTGCTCATGACAGGGTCTCCATCTCCAGGCCGTATGTTTCCATCAGCCGCAGGAGCAGGCCCACCACACGGCTGTAACTGGCCTTGCCGTCCGTGATGCCGTTGACCTTCAGTGTCGTATCGACGAAGGTATCGGCGCCTGCCCGCACCAGCTCTGTCGGAAGCAGTGCCGTCTCCTCCACGGCTGCCCGGACCTCCTCCCGAACAAAGGTGTCATCAAAGCGGACGAGGGACGAGATCGCCGGATGCGTCTCGTAGACCTCACGGCCAACCTGTCTATAGAAATCGTTGTCCACATAATTCAGTACACCCAGATATCCGCTGTAGACAAAGACCGGATCCTCCGAGGCCATACAACCCATGAAGCCCAGCAGATTTGCCTCGTCCTCATAGATGAAGCCGTGGGTGTGGGAGAGCTCATGACAGATGGTATAGGGCTTGTTCATGTCTGTCATCAGGGTGTTGTAATTCGCTTCCATGGAAAACGGGAAATAGTAGCCCATCATATTCTGCTGGCACATAAAGCCGGAGGCGGTCAGGCCCTTGGGGCGGACATAGTAGCCGGAGAGGCGTGTGGCAAGTACCCGGATGCCGTCTTGTCCGGAGGCGCTCCCATCTGCGATCTGCGAGATCCTGACGGAGAGCTGCTGCATGGCATGCCGGGCCTGTGTCGCCAGCTCCGGGGCAGCAGGTACCCGGATCTCTCCATTATCCTCCCGGGGCAGCGTCTCTGCCATGGCGTTGCACCGTTCTACGAGGGTATCCCGGAGATTCGTCAGTTCCGCCACGGTATATGTCCGGTCTGCAGTTCCGGCGAAAAGAACGGATTCCAGCGGTGTACAGTGGTAGACGAT
The DNA here is from genome assembly GCA_017443695.1 of Butyrivibrio sp. GTDB lineage: Bacteria > Bacillota > Clostridia > Lachnospirales > Lachnospiraceae > Butyrivibrio. Next base: position 3,086 of record JAFSYF010000094.1, on the reverse strand, counting down.
GAAACAGTTCGTGGTTTGGATCAGCGAGATGAAAGCGACAAGCCACAGCGTCGCACGAAAGAAGGGCCGGAAGGGGTTGGATTCTGACCGGATCACGCGGCATATAATAAGAAGGGAACCGGTGATGGAGACGATCAGAAACCCCAGCCAGAGCAGGCCGATGACGATCAGTCGCTCACCGACAGACCAGGAAAACAGAGAGGTCAGACGGCCCAGTGTGTTGTTCCAGACAGGAAACAGGCCGCGTGCCCAGGCATCGGCAAAGGCCGGTGAGAACCAGGCTGCCGCATTCAGCAGGAGGGCAGTGCCGTACAATGCACACAGAACAACGGTTCCTGTCCGCTTCGCATGATTTCTGTTTGCGGAGGGGTTCATGCCGTCGCTCCGGTTTCAGGGGCAGCTGCCACAGCCGGCAGCGCTTTGGCCGGAGGGAGTTTGACCAGGAACCGGATGCCGTTCTCCCCGTCCCGCAGGGCTTCGATGGTACCGCCGTGGGAGGTGGCAATGGCGCGCGCGACGGAGAGACCGATGCCGAATCCGCCCGTGCTGTCGCCGGAACGGCTGCGGGATTCATCAGCGCGGTAGAAGCGGTCAAAGAGACGGTCCAGATTACCCTCCGGGAGCTTATCGGGATCGCAGTTGTTGATGACCGACAGGTGGAGACTTCTTTTGCCTGTGCGGAGACGGACCCGGACAAGGCCCTCCGTGGTGGCGCTGTATTTCATCGCATTGTCGATCAGCAGGGAGAGGAGCTGGCGCAGTGCGGTCGCATCTCCCTGTACATGCAGGCCCGGTGTGATCTCGGATTCATAGGTTTTGCTGTTCGCCTCCGCCACGGGGCGGAAGGTCTCCACACACTCCGAGACGACGGCACTGAAATCCACATCTGCACGGACCGGGTTGAGGCTCTCCTCATCCATCCGCGACAGGGTGAGCATATTCGAGACGAGACTGGTCATCCGTTTCACCTGTCCGCGGATGCTCTGTGTCCATTCGCTGCTGCCGGATTCAAGCTCCAGGACATCCACATTGGCGGAGATGACGGATAGCGGCGTTTTGAGCTCATGGCCGGCATCCGTGATAAAGCGCTTCTGCTTCGTCATGGATTCCACAGCCGGCGCAACGGCCCTGCCGGAGAACAGCCAGACCAGAATCAGCATCAGAAACAGTGCCGCCGCGCCGATGCCGATGGAAGCCAGGAACAGGCGCCTGGCGCTGTAGAGATCGGAGCTGACATCTGTGAACAGGACGAGATGAAGACCGTCCTCCGGCGCGACGATATAGAATCGTGTGGAGGACAGAAACCCGTGCTCTTTGCCGGAGGCGACTGCTGTGGCGGCATAGTTGGCGGCCTGGAGCGGCGTTACGGTGGCGATATGGCTTGTGTCGATCCGGAGGGGTTCTGAGGCGTCATCCAGAAGGACGCTGAAATAACGGGATTCAAACGGGAGTTCTGCCCGGCGGACACTGTCCACATCATCGCTGCCGATGATGAGCATGCTCTCTCTCCGAAGCTCAGTATCCCTGCGCTCCTCGATCTCGATGTGGAAGCGGACATTCCCGTAGTTCGTCCCGGGGGTGTCCATCAGGGTACCACCGTTGGCTGCCAGGATCCCCAGGAGCTCATCGGCGTTTTTACGCAGCTGGATGAGATTGGCCACGTTCAGCACCCCGATGATCAGGATCAGGACGATACACAGGGCGGACATGGCGGTGAGGACGAATTTCAGACGAAGCTTTTTTTCCATGATTTATTCCACCGGATGTATGGAGTAACCGACGCCGCGGGTGGCCTTGATCTCAGCGTGGGCGCCCAGTGCTGCCAGTTTCTTGCGCAGATTGCTGATATAAACCCAGACCACGGAAGTCTCCGCATCGCCGTCGGCCCAGATCCGCTCCATGAAGGTGTCAACGGAGATGACATGGCCCGGAGATGTCATCAGCATCTCCAGCATCTGAAATTCCCGGCCGGCCAGGCGCACCGGCTCTTTGCCCGGTACGGACAGCTCAAAACTGGCCCGGTCCAGTGTCAGGTCACCGCAGGAGAGAACGCCGGGGTGGAACTCCTCCTTACGCCGCGTCATCGCGCGGATTCTGGCCAGGAGTTCGCCCATATCAAAGGGTTTGGACAGGTAATCGTCGGCACCCAGATCCAGGCCGCGGATGCGGTCATCTACCTCAGTCCGTGCCGTCAGGAACAGCACCGGCGTCGTGTTGCCGTCCTGTCGCAGGCGTTTGATCACCTCGAATCCGTCCAGCTTCGGCATCATGACATCCAGCAGGATCCCGTCATACTCCGCGGCCTGTGCGTACTCCAGCGCATCCTGTCCGTCGTAGACCGCATCCACGGTATAGCCGCTGTGCTTCAGGATCGCCACCAGTGCACGGGACAGCTCCTGTTCATCCTCTGCCAGTAGTAGTCTCACGTCTCGCCCTCCTTATTTCTATAATGCTTATATTATAGCATGATTTCGGGCGGAATCGTCCTGTGAGCCGCCATGGGTAACAATCTTTTCGAAAAAAAGGCTTGCAATACCCATATTTTGTGCTATCATAATTTCAGTGTACGAAATATAGCGCTTTGCGCACAGATCAAAGGAGGATTAGACCCATGAACAAAGCAGAATTAGTGGAAGCAATGGCTAAGGAGTCCGGCCTGTCCAAGGCAGCGACTGAGAAGGCACTGAAGGCTTTCACCGATACCGTAACCAAGGAACTGAAGAAGAAGGGCAAGGTTCAGCTGATTGGCTTCGGCACATTTGAGACCAGAAAGCGTGCAGCGCGCAATGGCCGCAACCCTCAGACCGGCAAGGACATCAAGATCGCGGCAGCGACCGTACCGGCGTTCAAGGCTGGCAAGGCCCTCAAGGACTTGGTCAACAAGAAGTAAGAATTCCATTTCGACCAAAAAAGACCATCGCCATTGGCGATGGTCTTTTTTTTTATATGTGTGCCGGGCATGGCACAATTCTTGCCGGTGAAAGTCCGGTCATGGGTAATCTACCGCTCATGTAGTTAAACGCAAGCCGAAATCGGAGACGATGGGGTGAAGGAAGCGCGTAGCAAAGTCATGAGCCTACGAACAG
>JAFSYF010000093.1 GCA_017443695.1 Butyrivibrio sp. | reverse complement strand
GCATTGCCCTGCAGGTCCGTCAGCGTAACGATGGTGTTGTTGAAGGAGGAGCTGATATGTGCCGCGCCGCGCTCCACGACTTTGCGCTCACGACGCTTGCGGACGACCTTCTTAAGCTTTTGCTTGGGTGCCATAGTCATTCACTCCTTACCTTGTGGCTTTCTTCTTGCCGGCAATGGTCTTCTTCGGGCCCTTGCGGGTGCGCGCGTTCTGCTTGGTGTTCTGACCGCGAACAGGCAGGCCACGGCGATGGCGTACGCCACGGTAGCAGCCGATTTCCTGCATGCGCTTGATATCCAGGGAAACATCGCGGCGAAGATCACCTTCAACCTTCAGGTTGTGCTCGATGTATTCACGAATCTTGTTGACGTCCTGCTCGGTGAGATCCTTGACGCGGGTGTCAGGATTGACACCGGTGGCGGTCAGGATCTGCTGAGAGGTCTTGACACCGATACCGAAAATATACGTCAATCCGATTTCGACCCGCTTATCACGAGGCAGGTCAACGCCAGAAATACGTGCCATTATTTTACCTCCGAACTGATTTCCGTTGATCTTTTTCCTTTATGAAAAGTCATCCGGAACACAGGCGAGCCTGCGCAGCCGCCCGGACGATCCTTCCTTCAAAGCATTATCAGCCCTGTTTCTGCTTGTGCTTCGGGTTCTCGCAGATAGGCTTGACAGACGGTCTTACCTTCATTTGTCCGTTCCTCCTAAATTGTAGTTGATCAGCCCTTGCTGCGCCAGGTGATGCGCCCCCTGGTTAAATCATAGGGAGATATCTCCACCTTGACCTTGTCCCCCGGGTAGATGCGGATGAAGTTCATCCGGATCTTGCCCGAGATCTGAGCGATGATCTTGTGCCCGCCGGCTACTTCCACGCGAAAGTTCGCGTTCGGCAGCGCTTCTACTACGACGCCTTCAACCTCAATATTGTCGCTCTTGGGCAAACCTAACCCTCCTTATGCGGCAGAGAAGCCTCTTGATAGCCTGCAGCTTCCAGCCTTCTGCGAAGCTCCTGATCAAAGATCTTCTGCTTCGCCTGGACCTTGTCCCGGATCTCCGGGATCACTTCTGCCTTGGCCACCAGATGCCTGACCTTCTTCTTTTTGGGATTATCCACCTTCCGCTGGCAGCCATTGGCGATGGCCACATGGTCATCGTCAAGGACCGCAAGCACCACGTAATAATGTCCTTCATCTCGTCCGGCTTTGGAAAAAACCACCCGTCCGACTTCCATGGGAAAACCGCTCATTCGCGTCCCTCCCTCTGACACACGGGTCCGAGATCCCCGTCTCTCATCATGCCACTCCAAGCGTGCTGAGAATCTCGTTCAGGCAGACATCCACGGGCTGTGTACCGTCAATTCGGCGGAGAAGCCCCTTCTCAGTGTAGAAGCTGATCAGAGGAGCCGTCTGGGCGTGATAGACCTTCAGCCGGCTGAGAACCGTCTCGGCCTTGTCGTCGTCCCGCTGGATCCATGTGCCGCCGCACTTGTCGCACGTGTCGCCGGTAATGACGCTCACGTGGCTCGTGGCACCACAGGTTCCGCAGACTCTGCGTCCGCTGAGCCGGTCAATAAGCTTCTCGTCGCTGACTTCGATGTCGATGACCGCATCGATCGTCGCGAATTCCGCAAGGGCTTCTGCCTGGAAGACCGTCCTGGGGAAGCCGTCCAGCACATAGCCGTTTGCGCAGTCAGGCTGCGCAAGTCTTTCTTTGACGATATCGATCACAACGGAATCGGGGACCAGCTCGCCCTTGTCGATATAGCTCTTTGCAGCCAGACCGGTGGGCGTCTGATTCTTGATCGCCTTGCGAAGAATATCTCCGGTTGAAATCTGAGGGATGCCCAGCCGTTCACACACGCGAACGGCCTGGGTGCCCTTGCCCGCACCGGGCGGGCCAAGAAAAATCACATTCATGCGCTTACCTCAGAGTCTGATCAGCCCAGGAAGCCCTTGTGATGACGGATCACCATCTGCGCTTCCACCTGGCGGATGGTCTCAATCGCAACGGAAACAGCGATCAGCACCGAGCTGGCTCCGAAGGGAGCGCTGATGCCAAAGAGACGGGTCAGCAGCGTGGGGATCGTAGCGAGTACGGCAAGGAAAAGTGCACTGAAGAGCGTCAGGCGGCTGGAAACCTTGGAGAGGTAATCGCTCGTCGCCTTGCCCTGGCGGATGCCGGGGATGATGCCGCCGTTCTGCTGCATGTTCTTGCTGATCTCCACCGGATCAAAGGTGATGCTGGTGTAGAAGTACGTAAATGCAATGATCAGAACGGCCAGGATGACCTGATACCAGATTCCGGACTGCAGGCGGGTCCACCAGAGGTTGATGCCCGAAGTCGGGAAGAAGGCAAAGATCGTCGCCGGGAACTGAAGGATGGCATAGCCAAAGATCAGCGGCATAACGCCCGTGGAGTTCAGCTTCATGGGGATGTGGGTGGACTGTCCACCGTACATCTTGCGGCCGACCACGCGCTTGGCGTAATTGACCGGGATGCGGCGCTCGCCCATATCGACGTAGGTGATCGCGACGATCATGACCAGCATAGCCAGCACGATGACGATCACGGCGAGGATATTGACGGTTCCGCTTGCCACACCGGAGATGGCGGAGACCGCCCAGTTGAACATGTTCGATACGATACCGGCCATGATCAAAAGGGAGATGCCGTTTCCGATGCCGCTCTCGGTGATGCGCTCACCGATCCACATGGCAAGGCTTGTGCCGGCAGCCATGGACAGACCAATGACGACGTACCAGATGCCGCCCTTGGAGGTTGCCCTCATGGCGAACACCAGACCGACCGCCTGGATGAAGGCCAGAACGACCGTCAGGTAACGGGTGTACTCATTGATCTTCTTGCGGCCTTCCGGACCTTCTTTGGCGAGCTTCTCGAGAGCCGGCACCGCAACGGTGAGCAGCTGCAGGATAATGCTCGAATTGATGTACGGCGTAATGCCCATCGCCATGATGGTCATATTGGAGAAGGATCCGCCGGTCATCATGTTCATGAATCCGAGGATGGAGAACTGCTCAATCGCCTGATCGACAGCGGAGAGGTTCATGCCGGGAACCGGGATGACGCTCAGCAGTCGGTAGATCAGCAGCATTCCGAGCGTGTAAAGAATCTTTTTACGGAGCTCTTCTATACGCCACGCATTTCGCATCTTCTCCAACATGTCAGATCACCTCAGCAGTCCCGCCAGCAGCCTCAATCTTCTCCTTTGCAGAGGCGGTATACTTAACGGCCTTGACCGTCAGCTTCTTCGTGAGTTCTCCGTCGCCAAGGACCTTGAGGCCATCCAGCTCCTCGCGAATAATCCGCTTGGACACGAGCAGAGCCGCATCGACCACGGTGCCGTCCTCAAACACGTTGAGAGCG
>JAFSYF010000009.1 GCA_017443695.1 Butyrivibrio sp. | reverse complement strand
CACAGCCTCAAGCGGGGACGAGGGACTGAAGCTGTCCATGGGAAAGAAGTACGACGTCATCTTCTTTGACCACATGATGCCGGAGAAGGACGGCATCGAGACCCTGCATGAGCTGAAGGAGCAGAGTGACAACCCCAACCTCGCTACACCCGCGATCTGTCTGACGGCCAATGCCGTCTCCGGCGCCAGGGAGCAGTATCTTGCGGAGGGCTTCGATGACTATCTGACCAAGCCCATTGACTCCGCGAAGCTGGAGGAAATGCTGATCTTCTATCTGCCGGAGGACAAGGTGGAGCTGTCCATGCTGGAGCACAAATCGGAGGAGACTGTGGAGGCAACGCCCACGGATGAACGCTTCGCGGCCCTCGCCGCCGTCCCCGGGGTGAACATCTCCGACGGAATCACCAACAGTGGGGATGTCGAGAGCTATGTCGGGATGCTGCGGATCTTCTATAACGCCATCGATGAGAATACTGTTTTGATCAACAGCTTCTACGATGCCGGGGATCTGAAGAACTATGCGATCAAGGTCCACGCCCTGAAGAGCTCCGCCAGGATCATTGGCGCAGGGGAGCTCGGGGAGGAGGCACAGGCCCTGGAGACCGCAGGAAAGGAAGGTGACGAATCCTTCATCCGCCGCCATCACGCCGACTTCATGGCGCACTATGCGGCCTTGCAGCCGGTGCTGGCCGGGATGTTTGAGACTTCGTCAGTGGATGAGAACCTGCCCGAGGCGGATCCGGCCAAAATGGCGGAGGTCTATGAACAGCTCCGCACCGCCGCGGAGGACATGGACACCGACACCCTGGAGGAGATCTTCGACGAGATGCAGAACTGGCGGATTCCGGAGAGCGATGCCGGTCTCTTTAAGAAGATCTACAACGCCTTCAACGATTTTGACTACGATGCCATCGTTGAGATGCTGGATGCCAGAGGATAATTTTCAAGGGGAATATGCCCAAACCACAGTATTATACGCCGGATGCAACGGCGATTCTGAAAAACCAGAAGGGCTACCGGGACGATACGCTCTTCCCGCCGCAGCCGGTTCCGCTGCCGACAGACAAGCATGACCCCTGCGATGTCGTCTGCACGGAGATCCTCGGCTGCGGCAAATATGAGATCTGCGACCATCTGCTGCTGCATGAGGCAGACCGGCTCTCCCGCTTCGATGTGCGGCTCCTTGTAGAGATCACCCGGCGGATCAAGACCGAATTAGAGCCCGCTGTGAGTCCGGATGAGCGCACACAGCTGCGCGGTATCATCCGCAGGCTGGTGGGCGGGCGGGATTACTGCGTATGGCTCTGTGCGTACCCGGAGCAGATCTATGACTATTATCTGAAGGAGTATATCCCGAAAGCGGATCAAAACCAGCCCGGTTACGCGGCCCTCTGTCCCGCATATGATCACAAGGCAGCTCTTTCCAGAGAGGACTATATCTCACAGTATGTAACGGCGTATCAGGTCCCCGGGGATAGCGTCATCCTCTGTGACCTCGGCATCCAGGGGGCTCTGGTCGCCATGTCTCACGCGGACACCTGAGGCGGTTACAGAAGATCACCTTTCATTGCTTTCATATGCTTCCGATAGCAGAGACCTCCCAGAAGCATCCAGAGGACGCCGAGCACCAGGGCCAGGAGGATCGTGATCTTCAGGAATTCCTTTGTTTTCTCTGTATGATCCGTCATTTGAGGCCTCCAAAAAAAATCATTATACCATGACCGGCCGATTCTGTGATACAATGAAAGAAGTGATATCCGCGACAACGGCAAGACTAGACGATGAGGTATGATGATGAGAAAAAAAGCAGTGATCACAGGTGGTGAAAGAGGAATCGGCAGGGGAATCGCCCTCGCACTGGCCCGGGAAGGCTATGACATCGCTTTTTCATATTATCCGCAGGAGCAGAACTGCCAGGAAGCAGTGGCATTCACACAGGATGCACTGAAGAAGGCTGGCGCCGCATCGTTTGCATTTGCTGCCGATCTGTCCCGGAAGGATGGCGCAAAGAAATATTTTGATGAGGCGATAAACGCTTTGGGGACGGTGGATCTGCTGGTCAATAACGCCGGTGTCAACAAGCCGAAGCCGATATACGAATTCACCGATGACAATTTTGATTATCTGGTGACTCTGGATTTCAGAAGCTATATCATGATGATGAGCTACGCCTCACGTTATATGAAAGAGCATGAGATCCGGGGATGCATCATCAATGTGACTTCATCCAGAGGAGAGAGGGCCTATCCCAATGCAGGGCTGTACTGCGGCATGAAGGCGGGCATCAACAAAGCAATCGAGGCCTTCGCGCTGGATGTGGCACCCTTCGGCATCAGGATCAACAACGTTGCGCCCGGAGCCGTCAGGATACGGACCAAAGAAGAAATGGCCAGGATGGATCACGGCGCCGATACCGATTATTTCTGGGATAAGAGATTCTTAAATGGCGCGGACGCCGTGAAGGAGGATTTCTGGGATGCGCTGGGACATAAGATCCCCCTTGGCAGAGCCGCAGTCCCGGAGGACATCGGAAATGCCGTTGCTTTTCTTGCGTCCGACAAAGCCTCCTATATCACGGGCATCACACTCCGGATCGACGGCGGCCTGATCCTGCCCGGTATGCCGGAAGGATCAGCGGCTACCGACAGCGGTTGGAGTTGAGGTTTTCCTCCGTAGATTGGATATCACCATCAGGACCGCCCCTGCCGCACAGAATACCGCCCCGGCGGTGAGCAGTGTTTCTGTTCCGGATTTCTGCATGATGATCCCGCCGATGGCGCTTCCGAGCACCATCCCGATCGTCTCTGTGGCAGTGATATAGGCCTGTCCGGTGGCTTCGTGTTCTTCGCCCATGAGCTCATCCACATAATAGACCCTGGAGGCGGCCATGAGGCCGTAAGCCAGACACTGCAGGCACTGAATGGCATAGATCATCCAGATGGTTCTGGCGAAAATGAACAATACGGCCTTTGCGAGGAACGCGATTCCCGAAATCGTCAGGAATACAGCGGAGGGACGGTCTTTTTTGACCTTAGTGTACAGAAAGAGCACCGGGATCTCCACGATGGCAGCGATCCCCACAGCCATGCCCATATTTCCGCTGTCGCCGCCGATACGTTTGATCACATAGAGGAAATACGTCATCAGCATATTATGGAAGAGCATGACGAGGCTCAGTCCCACGATCATCCAGATAAAACCCGGATAGTCCGAAAGACGAAGCGGTTTCTTCTTCACCTGTTCAGACACGCCTGCCATTTTGGTATTCAGACCCGGCATGGACATTGTAATAAGGAACAGAGACAATCCGAGTAAACCGTATGCAAGCGGGACAGCGCTGATTCCGTAATGTGCGGTCAGATAGCCGAGAAGCATGGAGATCGCAGAGAAACACAGTGATCCGATCCCGCGGGCCACACCGTAATTGACTTGGATGCCGGAATTCTTGTAGTAGAAGCTGAATGTATTGACCAGGGGCGTCATGATGAGCGTGACGGACAGAAGAATCGCGAACAGCAAGCCGCAGGCGAACGGCGGTTTGATGAAAAACATCAGAAATCCGCTGACTGCTTCAAGAAGTGAAATCGCACCCAACAGCTTTTTGCCGTCGACCTTCCCGGAATCCACCATCCTTCCGTTGATCTGCTGTATCAGGACCGCAAGGAGACAGCTCAGCGATACGATGATCCCTATGAGGCTGTCCCTGATTCCTGAACCCGATAAGAAATAGACAGCGAAGTCAAATCCCACACAGATGGTCATGGTATGGAGCCCGACCAGGAGCGCGTATCTTACATTCTCTTTTTTCTCGTTCAACATCATCTTCCATTCTCCAGCATTGTTCCCGGCTAACACTCGCAGGTATCTATTCAGAACTGGTTCTGAACGGCTACGTTCAAATCCCATGGTACTCCATCCACCTGATGAAGTCAAAAAGAATCATAAAACCCATGAAACCCATGGAACCCATAGAACCTATAAGACACATAAGACCCATAATTCCCAGGCCCCAATTCTTTTGAAAACGGTTTGACATACATCGGGGGTGCACGTCGCGCCGGT
>JAFSYF010000092.1 GCA_017443695.1 Butyrivibrio sp. | reverse complement strand
CGCGCTCAATTCAGCCTGCGGCCGAATTGTTTCGCAGCAGGCGCAGGCTTCGCATTATAATGCGCCTGCTGCTGACCTGCAAAACTGTATTTGCCCGTAGCCACGCAGCAAAGTGCGTGGCTCGGGATTGACAGGAACCATGCTCCGAGGAGCTCGCGAACCACCTGAGGAGTGCTCTTTGGGCCTCGACTGACATGAACCGTTAGCAGCCAGAGGCAGCCAGAGGGACGGTTCTTCTGGCACAGCCAGAGGGACGGTTATATCTGTCTTGCGCTTCGCAGCAAGACAGTAGAACCGTCCCTGCTGGCTTCCAGTCCCTGCTGTCTTCCAGTAGTGAGAACATAACAGCGGACAAAACATACGGGCGTACAGAGGAAGATATGGGAGTGAGAAAAAGTGAAAGAGATATGATGCCCACACAGTTCCCGGGCGTGACACAGCTCTGTCTCGGGCAGGGCACCCCGGTATGGCTCTGTGATGCGGACGTCCTGTCGGAACCGGGCGCAGAGACAGAGGCCGTACAGGCCCTGGAGCGCTGTGGCCTGCAGGAACGCGTCGCCACGGCAGACAGATACAAGCGGGCGCCGGTCAGACACCTCTCCCTGGCGGCAGGCCTCGCCCTGGCTGCGGCCCTATCGGCAGAGGGGATCCGGTCTGCGCATTTCAGCCTGGCCACAGGACCCTGCGGCAAGCCCTTCCTTCCGGACTACCCCCACATCCATTTCAGCCTCTCCCACAGCGGCCACTACGGCCTCTGCGCTCTGGGACGGGAGGAGATCGGCGCGGACATCCAGAGGCTCCACCACTGCGACCTCCCGCTTGCCGAGCGCTTCTTCCACCCGGCAGAGACCGCGGCACTCCGGCAGAATCCAACCGACCGTTATTTTACGACACTCTGGACCAGGAAAGAGGCCTGGCTCAAATGGCGCGGCGTCGGCCTCACTGAGGAGATGTCCTCCTTCAGCGTGCTTGACCCCGTCGCCCTCCACTGCCGCTTCGATGAAGGTGATCTCGATGACCACCTGATCTGCGTCTGCCGCGCCCCGTGAGCGCCCCCTATCGGCCTGCCGGTCGGCCCTGAGAGCACTTCCCAGGCGGCCTGCGCGCGCTCAATTCAGCCTGCGGCCGAATTGTTTCGCAGCAGGCGCAGGCTTCGCATTATAATGCGCCTGCTGCTGGCCTGCAAAACTGTATTTGCCCGTAGCTCTACGCTCCGCTTCGGTCGGCGCAGAGCCAACATCCACTGGATGTTGTGCGCCGCAGCAAAGTGCGTGGCTCGGGATTGACAGGAACCATGCTCCGAGGAGCTCGCGAACCGCCTGAGAAGCGCTCTTTGGGCCTCGAATGACACGGGCCTCTCATTCTGACAGCAGCGTCACCATCGCATCATAATCGAATGCGTCCTGGGCCTCGACGAGCTGCTGCCAGAGATCAGCCTTGTCCGCGGGGATGCGGTACGCCGCCATTTCTTCGAAGATTTCGTCCAGGCGGTCGCAGTCCATCTCCTCCGCCGCGGACCGGATCCCCTCCAGAGCGGCATTCATGCGCGCCTCATCCGCCTCCTCCTGATCCCCCGTATCCTTCCGGACGAAGACCTCCCCCAGGGGCGCCCGGAAGCTGCGGAGCTTCGCCATGAAGCCATCGTGGTGCGCCCGGATATAGTCCAGATCCCCTTCCTTCCCCGCATTCTCCAACAGCTGCGCCTCCTCACCGAAACCGGAGATGCCGATGATCCGCGCGGAGCTCTTCAGCGCATGCACCTTGATGGTATAGTTCTTCCAGTCCTGCGCCGCATAGTAGCCCTCCACCTCGTCCGCCTTCCCTTCCAGCGAATCATGGAAGATCCGCAGCAGCGGGAGATAGGCCTCCGCATCTCCGCTGTTCCGGATGCCGAGCGGGACATCGATCCAGTCATAGGCTAAGAGCGGCTGGAGATTCTCAGGGATCCCGGCGCCGGACGTGCCATCACCGTCTGTCTCCTCCGCCGCAGCCTGGATCTTATCCTCCGGCAGATAGCGCACCAGCATCTCCTCCAGCTTCGCGGAATCGATGGGCTTGGTCAGATAATCGTTGAAACCCTCCGCGAGATACTTCTCCCGCGCCCCGGAGATCGCATTGGCCGTCAGACAGATCGTCGGCGTATCCAGATTGGGATTCTCCGCCTCCCCGCGCAGCTCATGCAGCGTCTCGATGCCATCCTTCTCCGGCATCATATGATCGAGGAAGATGATGTCATACTTCTTCTTCCGGGCCAGAACCAGACCCTCATCCCCGCTGTCCCCCGTATCGATCTGCACACCGGTGCGCTTGAGCAGACTCCGGAACACCAGCAGATTCATCGGCGTATCATCCACCACCAGCACCGTGGCATCCGGCGCGGAGAATATCGCCTCCGACACCTTGCGGCTGGCCAGGGAGGCGCGGTAGGACTCCTCGTAATTGCCCAGCGGATCCCATGACACCACCTCCTGCTCCAGACAGAAGGAGAACACGGAACCCTCCCCGTACACGCTCTCCACCTTCAGCGCAGAACCCATCATCTCCAGCAGCCGCTTGGTGATATTCATCCCCAGCCCGGTTCCCTCGATGTTGCGGTTGCGCTTTTCTTCGATGCGCTCGAACTCCGAGAACAGCTTCTTCATATCCTCCGGCTTGATCCCGATCCCGGTGTCACGGACAGACACACGCAGCAGGATCCGGTCATCCGACACACGCTCATACGCCACCCCGAAGGTCACACTGCCTTTCTCCGTGTACTTGATGGCATTGGTGAGGATATTGGTGATGACCTGCTTGATCCGCACCTCATCGCCGTGGAGGAGCCTGGGGGTCTCACTGTCGAAATCGAGCTTCAACAATAGCCCCTTATCATCCGCCCGGGTCTGCACCATATGCACCAGATCGTTCAGCACGGAGGAGAGATCGTAATCCACTGGAATGATCTCCATCTTGCCGGCCTCGATCTTGGAGAAATCGAGGATATCATTCACGATGCCCAGCAGCGTATTGCCGGCGGTGCGGATGCTCTCGGAGTAGGAGAGGACATTCGCATCCTCGCTCTCCCGCAGGATCATCTCGTTCATGCCAAGCACCGCATTGATGGGCGTGCGGATCTCATGCGACATATTCGACAGGAAAGAAGACTTGGCCTCACTGGCGGCAATCGCGCGCTCGGACATATCGATCAGGCTGTCCCGGCGTCTCTTTTCCTCATCGATGCCCTCCACCAGCCACAGGACGTGGCTGAGACTGCCGTCCGGCTCGCGCTTGGAGGCCACGAACCGCGACCGGCACCAGATATCCCGGGTGCTTAAGAATTCTTCTGTTATGGTATTCGTATTCTTCATGCGCTCACCCAGCGTGGAGAGATCGATGAACGCAAGGATCGCCTCTCTGGACTGCTCCTGTACCGTCTGATCCATCATTGCGATCATCACCGCCTGCGCATGCTCCATGTGGTCATCGGCCGCGCCGGAGGTCTCCTGTGCGTTTGTACGCAGCTCCAGCAGGATATCGCCCGCCAGATCCACATCGTACATGGAGAAATAGATGTTGGCCACGGACGAGATCTGCTCGTTCATCTGGGTGACAGCCTCCAGAAGCGCGTCACGACGCCTCTTTTCCTCATCGATATCCCCCACCAGCCACAGCACGCGCGAGATGCGCCCGTCCTGCGACCGTTTCGACACGATGAACCTGCCGCGCAGCCAGTGGTTCTGCGTGCTCAGGAACTCCGTTGTGAGGGACCGGTGGTTCCACATCCGCTCATTCAGGGTGGACAGATTGACGAAATGCAGGATATCCGCCAGGGAGGACGGGTCCGTGTACTGGCGCAGGATGGTATAGAGCGTCTCCTGGGCATTATCCTGGCCGGCGTTTAAGGTGCCGGCGATATCCGGATTGTCGGTCTGGATATTACGGAAGGTATTGCCCTGGATATCCACGTCCAGCACGGAGTGGTAGATATCTACCGCCGAGTAGAGCTGTGCGGAGAGCCGCTCTGCGATCATCGTCTTCTGCGCGGAGCGGTACAGGATTGCGGAGAGTACCACCATGATGAAGAGGACAACGACGAGGGTGCCGGCCAGCAGTAGCTCCAGCGGCCGGAACAGGATGGTGGCATCCTCGATGGAGAGGCATCGAAAGCCATTTCTCATCTCCAGCTTGTAGATGATGTAGCTGGACCCGTCATGGCTGATCTCATAGTACTCCCTGTTTGCGCTGTTGAGCGCTGTCAGGATCGCCGCATACAGCGACCCCTTCTCCGCGCCGAAGGGTTTGCCGATCTCATTCCGGTCCGAATGGGCGATGATCATATTGCTCTCATCCAGGATGATCTGTATGTTGGACCCGCCGGAGGACATATTCTCCTCGATGATGGTCTGTATTTTGTCCAGAAAGAGGTCTATCGCGACGACGCTGCTGCCGTCCTGCAGCGCTTTGGCAATGGACATGATGACCTCACCGGTCAGCGCGTCGACATAGGGCTCAATGGTGGTCACCGCCCCGTTATTGGCGATGGTTTTGTAGTACCACAGGCGTTTGGTCGGCTCATAGTCCTCGTCGGGGACCCAGCCCGAGCCGTCGAGGTACTCGCCGTCGATGTATCCGTACATACCCGCGGTATTGATGTAGATCGCGTTTATCACCGCGGTGGACTGTCTGGTCAGATAGTCAAGGATCTCCGCCTGGGACCGGTGCTCCTCCAGCATCTGCTCCACCGAGTATGCCGTGAGCTCTACGGCATCGACGCTGGTGGCCATATACCGGTCGATCTCCGTCTCGGCATTCCTGGCGGACATCTCACCCTCTCTGATGATGCCGTCCCGTTTCTCCCCGATGAGCATGCTGTAATACACCAGAACGATGGCGACGAAAATGACAATAATAAGGACTGGAAGCAGCACATTCCTGGAGATGGAGAGAGCAGGTTTTCCTGTCGGATTCTTTATGTGCATGGTGAGTTCCCTTCGCGGTTAAACGTGCTCCGTGCTTTGCTGGAGTTCATCTGCCGGCATGCCCGCAGCGACTGGCTCGGGCGGCACGGAACCGTTCCCTGCCGGGTCCGTGGTTGCGGCTATTTTCTGCCGGTTTATGGTTTTCATCTGATCGGCCCTGCGGAAGACATCCAGATATGCGTGATCCGTCTCCGCATCATAGATGGCATAGCCCATGGACAGACTCAGCTTCAGCTGGTAGGGCTTTTCTTTGGCATTCTCCGCCGCCAGCTTGAAATCGACCCTGGAGAACCCATTCTGGATATCCGATACCGAGATGGTCTCCTCGATCACGGTGAACTCCTCCCCGCCGATGCGGAATACCCGGTCCCTGCCGTAGACCTCGCTGAGGATGTCCGCGATATCACGCAGCGCCATATCCCCATATTCATGTCCCATGATCCGGTTGATCCCGGTCAGCTCATTCAGGGCGAAGATCAGGATGGAGAATTCCGTATAGCCTTCTTTGGCCATATCGTCGATGACATTCTTGGTACTCAGGTAGCATTCCTTGTTCAGCACACCCGTGGTCTTATCATAATAGGCCTGCTCATGGACCTTCTCGATCTGGACGATCAGATCCGACTGCATGTTGTCGATCCTGTGTGTCAGCGAATCCAGCTCATCGATGTCGTACTGCGCCGTATCCCTGCGCTGTGCAGCATCGGACATGTCGATGCCGGCCATGTTCCGGATCTCCGTCATCAGCGCCTCGAATTCGTCGGACAGATGGTTCAGCTGTTCGTTGACCCTGTGGATACGGACCCTCCAGCTGCGGATGAGCAGCAGGGCGAACGCGAGACTGATCAGGAGGGATATGGTGCACATGATGATCATCGTCCTGGTCATGGCATTCGTCTGCGCATCAAACCACTCCCTGCTGAAATCCACCGCGACGATGCCCGCCACATCCCCGGAGGCGTCGAATACCGGGCTGTAGGCACTGTAGAAGATGCCCCGTTCGTCTTCATACGAGACATCGTTCACAGCGCTCACCCCGTGGCTTGCCTGGTAGAGGGTATCGGTGTACAGGATGGGAGTGCCGAACTCATCCGGCCCGGCGGACGGGTCGAGACCGAATACGAAATTGCCGCCCCCCGCGTCGCGGACGCAGTAGATGTAGGACAGTTCGATGTTGTTCTGGAAACTGGTCAATACCCCCATGATGGATTCATAGGGAACGGTGCCCGCATCCTCAGGCGTAATGTCCCGCAGGACATCGCCGTCGATCATGCTGGCGGCCGTTTCGGTGATGTCCAGCATTCTGGAGCGCATCAGGCTGCGGATGGCGCCATTGGACTGTCTGGTCAGCAGGATGCCCAGGGCGGTATTGGTCAGGATAGAGAAGACTGTGAGTAACAGCAGATATTTGGATGCTGCACTGATTTTCCGTTTCGGGTTCTTCATGGGATGGAGGGCTTCAGAGTGCCGCGATCCTGGCATAGTCGGCGTTGACGATCAGGGGGAATCCCGCTGCGAATGCATCGATTTCCTTCAGGCAGTCGGGCAGGCACGCAGGATTCCCGGCAAGCTTCCTCTGCAGCTTGCTGATCAGCATATTGAAACCAAGGTTCGCAGACGAGTAGCGCAGTTCCTTTTGAAGGATCAGCTGGAACTTTGCCTGCATTTCGGGCCCCATGCGTAGCTCCATCTTCTCGTTTCCCCTTGTATGATAAGTGATCAGAACAGGTTCTGAACAGCATCACATCACTTTATTATACCTTTCCGGCGAATACACTGTCAAATACAAGTCCGGGCAGGTTCCAGACAGCCCTGCTGACTTCGCATTCGCAAGCTTCTACACTTCGTTTCGATCGTTGCCAAACGTGTGCCACTGACACACGGCAACACTCGCGGAATATTGCCAATTCAGAGGCCCCCGGAGCATCCCCATTTGACTTATATTTCGGGCTGTTCTGAATAGTTTCTATTTCCTTCCAAAATATGATATAATCTGAACCGAAGTATCGCTTACAGCAAATGCGCATTATGCGGAAGGGAGAGACCGATGTCACTATTTCTGGAACGGATCGTAGAGGACGGATATGAGATGTACAATATCACCACCCTCGGCTACGTGTCGATATTCGCCCTGATTCTCTTATGTATCCTGTCAGCCGGCTATTACACGGGCAGCAGCAGGAAAGGGATCAGCGGCAAACAGATGATCCTGTCCATCGCATGCCTGGGCATTGCATTTCTGGCCACGAACATCACCATCTATCAGATGCCCATGGGCGGTGAGGTCACGCCGTGCAGCATGTTCTTCATCACCTATATCGGCTATCTCTACGGACCCCGTGTCGGCATATCGGCCGCCGCGGCATACGGCCTGCTCCAGCTGATCACCGATCCCTATATCGTCAATGTCCCGCAGATGCTGTGTGACTATATACTGGCCTTCGGCGTCCTGGGCATATCCGGCTTCCTCTCGAACAGGAAGCTGGGACTACAGCTTGGTTACCTGGCAGGTATCCTGGGCAGATGCTTCTTCAGCGTGCTCTCCGGGGTGCTGTTCTTTGCGGAGTATGCGCCCGAGGGGATGCATCCGCTTATTTATTCCCTGCGTTATAACGGCACCTACATCGGCGCGGAGGCACTGATGACCCTTGTCATCATCTCGATTCCTCCCGTCACAAAGCTATTGAACAAACTGAAGACATCGAACGGCGGAGACAGCGCGGACGGCAGCAGCATTCCTGCAGGAAGGTAGATCATTGGATCACAGGGAGAGCATCGTATCAAGGATATGGGTGACGATACTGAGCGTTGTCGTGCTCGCCTGTGGGATGGTCTGTATTGTCTCATTCGTCATGTCCAGGGAACAGAGCAGATCCTACATCCGGCAGAGGATGCTGGACATCGCAACCTGCGCAGCCGCATCTGTCAACGGTGACGATCTGAGGGATCTCGCCCCGGGGGATGAGGGCGCGGAAACATACCGCAGGATCTACGATGCCCTGGACAACTTCAGGGAAAAAGCCGGACCCAGGTTTGTCTACAGTGTCAGGCAGGAAGCGGACGGCAGATTCACCTTTATCATCGACACGGATCCTGAGAACGGCGCATCCTTCGGACAGGAGCTGCGCGCCACAGAACAGTTGCTGACCGCCGCGGGAGGCACCCCTTCCGTAACCACCAAGCATTTTACGGACGAATGGGGCACCTACTACAGTGCTTTCTGCCCGGTATTCGATTCGAATGACCAGGTGGCCGGGATCATCGGCGTTGACTTCACCATATCATGGTATGAGAGCCAGCTGGGCTCCCAGACGAAGAAATCCATCTCCATCTATCTGAGCATCCTCTTTATTGCAATGATAACGGCTGGTATCATTTGCTTCATCCAGATCAGTGCCATCACCAGGCCGCTGGAGCACATCACGACGGTGGCCGAGAAATACGAGCAGGGCGACTTCAGTGACAAACTGGAGGTGGAGAGAGAGGACGAGATCGGCGTACTCTCCCGTTCCCTGCAGTCCATGGCCACATCACTGACCGAGCAGATCCGGAATGCGGAGGAGGCCAACCACGCCAAGAGCGCCTTCCTTGCGAACATGTCCCACGAGATCCGGACGCCCATCAATGCCGTCCTCGGCATGAACGAGATGATACGCCGGGAATCCGATGATCAAACGATCCATCTCTATTCGGAGAATATCCGCACCGCCGGCACCACGCTGCTGGGGCTGATCAACGACATCCTTGATTTTTCCAAGATCGAATCCGGCAAGATGGAGATCATCCCCGTGGATTATGACCTCTCCTCGGTGATCAACGACCTTGTCAACATGATTCAGGAACGGGCGGAGAAGAAGGGACTGCAGCTGCAGCTGGACATGGATACGACCATTCCGAAGCATCTGCACGGCGATGAGGTACGCATCAAACAGGTCATCACCAACATACTGACCAATGCAGTCAAATATACGGAAGAAGGCAGCGTCCTCTTTCAGATCTCCTTTGACCGGATCGCATCCGACCCGCAGTCGATCCTGATGCATGTGGCGGTGAAGGACACAGGGATCGGCATCAAAGAGGAGGACATGGGCAAGCTCTTCTCGGAATTCCAGCGGATTGATGAGAAGAGAAACCGCAGAATCGAGGGCACCGGTCTCGGCATGAGCATCACCCAGAGATTCCTCGAGATGATGGGCTCCTCCCTTCAGGTGGAGAGCGTCTACGGGGAGGGCTCCTGCTTCCATTTTGACCTGCAGCAGGCGGTCGTGGACTGGGAGGAGCTGGGGGATTACGAGGCAGCCTACCGCTCCTATGTGAGCCAGAAGGGGAGCTACAGGGAGTCCTTTACTGCGCCGGACGCGCGGGTGCTGATCGTGGATGACAACCTGATGAACCTCGAGGTGTTCAAGGGTCTGATCAAGAAGACACGGATTCAGGCAGATACCGCGCAGAGCGGTGATGAGGGACTGCAGCTCTGTGCGGAGCGCAAATACGACATCATCTTCCTCGACCATATGATGCCGGTCAAGGACGGGATCGAGACGCTGAAGGAGCTGCGGGCCAGAGAGAACGACCCCAATGCGGATACCCTGACGGTCTGCCTGACGGCCAATGCGATCAGCGGCGCCAGGGAAGAGTATCTCGAGGCCGGTTTTGATGATTACCTCACCAAACCCATTGAACCCGCCGCGCTGGAGGAGATGCTGATGCAGTATCTGCCGCAGGATAAGGTCCTCTTCGGGCAGGCGGATACGGCAGAGACGGCTGAGCCAGACGCCCCTGCGGATGCGACCTCCGGCATCCTCTCCATGCTGGAGGGGCAGGAACTGATCAACATGGAGATCGGGATAGCGAACAGCGGATCCAAGGAGGCCTATCTGAAGATGCTCCGGATCTTTGCCGGGACGCTGGAAGAGAAGGAGGCAGAGATCGATGCCTTTTTTGCAGATCAGGATATCCAGAACTATACCATTAAGGTGCATGCGCTGAAGAGCTCCGCGGGGATCATCGGAGACCAGATGCTCAGAGAGGAGGCGCAGGCGCTGGAGGATGCGGGCAAATCCTCCGATATGGCCTTTATTGCTTCCCATCATGCGCATTTCATCGAGGATCTCAAAGAGGTCGGCAGGCTCCTGGAGCCGTTATCCAGGGCGGATGAACACAGAGCGCAGAAGATGGCGGATGCGGCTTTCATCCAGGGCCTCTACGACGGATTGATGACAGCCGCGCAGGATATGGACTGCGATGCGATCGAAGACCTCTTTGCGTCGGCGCAGGACTATGCGTTCCCGCCCGGGGACGAGGAATTGATCACAGAACTGGAGGCGCATGCGGATCGTTTTGATTACGATGCAGTCGTGGAAGCACTTCAGGCGCATGCAACCATGGCTCAATGACCGGAGGAAAAAAATGGAACTTGGCGTACCGAAGGGCAAACTGTACATGGTGGAATATGATCCCGCCTGGGCGGAGGAGGACCGCAGGGTGGTGGAGCTCCTCAGAGGGGTCATGACCGATGCGGTGGACATCATCCACGGGGGCAGCACCTCCATCCCCGGGATGTTCAGCAAGCCGATTATCGACATCTACATCGCGGTGAACGAGCTGGATGACGTCCTGCAGTATGTGGATGCGCTGGAGGCGCTGGGCATCCACTATGCGGGGGAGGTGGTTCCGGAGAACCGTGATTTCTATATGGACGACCCCGTGACGGGTTACAGAACGCATCATATTCATGCGCTGCGTTATGAATCGCCGAGATGGGCACGTTATCAGAGGATCTTCTCTTATCTCAGAGCCGAACCACGGGTGCGGGATGCCTATACGCTGCTGAAGAGGTCGTTTCTCCTGATGTATGAGGATCACCCGGAGAAATATGGACCGGCGAAGCGCGTTTTCATGGATGACCTGGAGGAGGCGGCAGAAGAATGGACGAAGCAGCAGGGATGAATATACTGGAACAGATGGCGGCAGTGTTTGATGCCAGGCGTGATCAGATCGCCATCGTGGACATGAACGGAACCCGGCAGACCACCTACGGGGAGTTTGCCACACTGATCGGCCGGACGGCGGCCAAGCTTCGCGCCATGGGCTTTGCGCCGGGGAGTTACATCCTGATCCACATGTCCAGGCAGATGGAGTACATTGCGGCCTATCTGGGCTTCATCGCCGGCGGTTATGCGGTGGTGCCCACCGTCCTGGATTATCCGCAGGACAGGCTCCGCTATATCATGGAGGATTGTGCATCCCCCTATATGGCGGAGGATGACTTCTTTGACGACATCGACAGCTATACGCCCTGGACGGACTATGGGACACTGGATATGGAACAGCCGGTCTGCATGAACTACACCTCCGGCTCTACCGGCAGGCCCAAGGGGGTCTATTATACGCTGCGCACGCTCACTAAGAACATCCCGCGGGCAGCGCTGATCTACGAGGGTGTTTCGCCGCTGATCTCTGCGGCCTCCGCCTCCTTCTCTTTTGCGGCCATGTGCAACGACAGTCTCTCGCCGCTGTTTCTGGGAGGAGAGCTGCATGTGCTTTCGGATGAGGTCCGGCGGGATGTGCGTCTGATGACGGAGTATTATGAGACCCATCACATCCGCTGCGGCAATATCAGCCCGGCGATGCTGCGTCTCTTCGGTCATACCACGGATCTGCAGCGGGTCTTTACCACCGGGGAGCGGGCCGTGGACGTCTATTCCGACCAGCATGAGATCTGGTGCGTGTACGGCCTGACAGAGGCCTACACGGTGGTGAGCGGTTTTTCCATTGACAGACCCTACCATAACACACCCATCGGCAAACCCATCGGGGACGTGGAGCTTGCGGTACTGGATGAGGAGGGCAGAGAGGTGCCTGACGGGACAGAGGGTGAGATCCATGTGACGGGTTACCTGTCGGAGGGGTATTTCCATATGCCGGAGGCCACAGAGGCGGTGTTCCGCAGGCTTCCGGACGGCCGGATGCGGTTTGCCACCAGGGATATCGGCTATAAGAATGAGAACGGCGATCTCGTCTACGTGAACCGCAAGGACTGGATGGTCAAGATCAATGGGCAGCGGGTGGAGCCTTTTGAGGTGGAGGCCGCCATCGCAGCGGTACCCGGGGTACAGCGTGGCGCGGTCAGGGATTTCAGGAACGAGTCGGGCAGCGCTTATCTGGTGGGTTACTACATGGGAGAGGATGTCACGCCGGACGAGGTCAGGGAGAGCATCCGCAAGGTACTGGCCCCCTACATGGTGCCGTCCTTTATCCTCCGCCTGGATCAGTTCCCCCTCACCGTCAGCGGCAAGCTGGACAGGAAGAGTCTGGAGCCGCCGAAGCAGGGGGATTTTCTGCGGACCTATGAGCCGCCGGCAGATGAGCTGGAGGAGAAGCTGTGTCTGGCTATGGCCGCGTTGCTGCATCTGGATCGTATCGGCCGGAAGGATGATTTCCTGGAACTGGGCGGGGATTCCATCGCCATCATGAAACTCCTGACGGCGGCGGATGACAACAGGATCAGCGTGACAGATATCGTGGAGGGCAGGACACCCGCGGGGATTGCGGACAGGATCCGCCATGTGCTGCAGCCCATCAATGCGGACAGAGAGGCGGAGTACAGGCAACAGGCCTGGCCACTGACCTCCTATCAGCTGCATTACTATCATTATCAGCAGTATGCGGGGGAGATTGTCATCGGCAACACCCCGGGCATCCTCTCATTCCCCAGGGGTTCTGTGACGGCAGAGGCGCTGGCGGAGGCGATGGAGCGGGTCTGTGAGGCACATCCGGCCCTGCTCACGCGGATCCATGAGGAGGACGGACGGCTGGTGCAGCGGTATCATCCGGAGCACCTGCACAGGCCACAGATCCGGGAACTGACAGAGGAGGCGTTCCTCTCTCTGCGGGATACCCTGCCGCAGCCCTTCCATCTGCTGGAGGAGCCGCTGTACCGCTGTGAGATCTTCTCCACGGAGGCGGCGGTGCATCTCTTCCTGGATGTGCATCACATCATCTCGGATGCCTATGCGGAGCGCCTCATCGAGCAGGATCTCTTCCGGGCGCTTGCGGGGGAGGCTCTTGGAGAGGATCCCTGTTATGCCTGGCTGGCCTCCAGAGAGGAGAGCCGGTATGCGTGCGAACCGCCCATCCTGCCGAAGCCGGAGACGGTATGCAGACCACCCTTTGACATGGATGGTACAGGGTGTGAGACGAGTGGGATCATCCGTCAGACCGCCGCGACAGGAGAGGCAGTGCGGGCCTGCGCGGAACGGCACCACGTGACGGTGCGCATGCTCTTTATGGCAGCGGCGCTGCGGACACTTGGCCGTATCACGGACAGCACCGATGTGTCGGTCAACTGGCTCTTTGGCGGCAGGATCAGTGCGCTTCAGTACCGGGTGGCCGATCTGCTGATCTGCGCCGTGCCGACGCCGGTGGATCTCTCCCAGGCAGTGGATGACCGCGCCCTGTTTGAGGAGATGGCCCGGGTCGAACAGCGCAACATGGCCTGTATCGGCCATCTGTCCTTGCCGGAGACATCACCCGTCTACGGGGACAGTCTGACCATCAACTACCTCACCGCGTCAGAACTGGAGGGGGAGACCAGGCCCGCAGGGGTGACCTACACCAGCCTGATCGACAAGAACCGGGCCAACACCAACGCGTTCTATATCATCATCAAGGACCTGGATCCTGCGAAACCGCCGACCCTGATGTTCAAGTACAACGACCAGGTCTACAAGGAGGCCTCCATCCAGCACTTCGTCGACATCTACATGCAAGAACTCTCGCGCCTGGGCATTTAAGCAGCCAGAGGGACGGTTCTCTTGGCTTGCGTTTTCCGGAAGTCAGAGGGACGGTTCTCTTGGCTTGCGTTTTCCGGGCGGCAGCAGCCAGGAAGTCAGAGGGACGGTTCTACTGTCTTGCTGGAAAGCGCAAGACAGATAGAACCGTCCCTGCTGACTTCCTGCTGACATCTCTTCAGCAGAACCGTCCCTACTGTCATCCTTGCTGTCTTCTGCACCGACCGTAGCGGAGCGGAGACAGTGCTTCGGGCTGTCCGGAACTCATCAACCGCCAACGGTTCAGAACCAGTTCCGAACCGTTGCGCACGGGGCGCGGCGTTGCATTCCAATGCGCCCCGTGCTGGCTCAATTCACTTCGATGGTACGCCCTCAGCAGCAGATGCTTCGGGCTGTCCGGAATTCATTAGGCGTGCCTTGCTGTGGGCCAGCGTCTTGGCGGCGAATTTGACCACCTGGGAGGTCCGCACATGCTCCAGCGCCGGGGCATGTGCCTCCGCGTCGCGGTAGCTCTCCTCCGCGATCCTGAAATCCAGCTGCACGGCGAACCGGATGGCGCGCAGGATATTCGTCGGCGCCTCCTCCAGATCGACGCCGGGAGAGAAGCGGATGATGCGGTTTTTGAGATCCTCATATCCGCCGGACACATCCAGGATCTCCCCGGTGTGGATATCATAGGCCAGCCCGTTGATGGTCAGATCCCGCCGCAGGAGATCCTCCTCCATGGAACCACCTTTATAGGCACAGATATCGATCTTCTCCCCGTGCATATTTGAGATCACGTAGTTCAGGAACAGATACTGATCATCGCAGGGCAGGTCGTGATCCTTCAGCACCTGCACGATCTCCTCCCCGGAGGCGGAGGTGATGAAATCGTAATCATTCGGCGCAAGCTCCAGCACCATATCCCGGACACAGCCGCCTACCAGATACATCTCATACCCGGACTCCTGGAAACAGGCCGACAGGATGCGCACATCCTCCGGCACCTGATACGGAAACGGAATTCTTCTGATACTCATGATACCTCCTCGTTGTTATGAAAAAAACTTTAATCCAGTATAGCACATCGTCCGGAAACTGTTCAGTACCGATAATCCCCCCTTGACATCCGCCGGAAAAAATGCTACATATATTCCAATTACAAATTTAAACCTGTGAAGCGGAAGAAAAAGCAGCCAGGCGCCGGGACATCGGATCCTCATCCGATCCATTTGAAGCAGATGTCCCCAGCGAGTCCGGGACGGTGGGAGCCGGATGGAGAGCGGGCAGCGTGGACCGGAACATCGATCCTTATATGGGCCGCTGAGGGCATGGGGAACGGGGTCACCCAAGTATCCGTGACGTGAGGCATACGTCAGTTGCCGG
>JAFSYF010000091.1 GCA_017443695.1 Butyrivibrio sp. | reverse complement strand
TTTTTTAGAGATTTTTTGCAGAAGTTTATATCAGAGGCTAAAGATATCCGGATCCGATCCGATAAAGATAATAGAACGCCGGAAGTGCTGTTGGTCAGTACGGAAGGGGTAAGGAGGTAGCACAATGCGTGTCGATGCATTAACTCAAATTCAGCAGGCATACGGTGTGAACAAGGTGAAGAAGACCACGCGTCCGCAGAACACCAGCGCGACGGCAGGCAGCGACAGCTTCAAGATCTCTGCATTCGGCAAGGAACTGCAGATGGCGAAGCAGGCTGTGGGCGAAGCACCGGATATCCGCAAGGAGGTCACGGAGCCCCTCAAGGCGGCGATCAAGAACGGCACCTACAACGTCAGCAGCGAAGCATTTGCAGACAAGCTGCTGGAAAAACTCGGAGGCGCGATCTGACAAGACGCATATAGAGGAGGCGCACGCCCATGGCCAGTTTGATGGAGACGCTCATCGATGTTCTGCACAGGGAGTCGGAGCTCTATGAAGAGCTCTATGGGGTCTCGTCGAAAAAAACATCGGCCATCGTGGCAGGAGACCTGAAAGTGCTTGCCGAGATCACGGAGCAGGAGCAGACGATGGTGAACCGTGTGTCTGCCGTGGACAGAGAACGGGAGGTCGCCATGCGCGACATCGCCGATGTTCTGAACCGGGATGCCCGCACGATGCGGCTGACGGATGTGGTTGGGATGCTGGACAAGCGGCCGCAGGAACAAGCCCGCCTCGCGAAGGAGAAGGACCGCCTGACAGATGCTATCAAACGTCTGCGACAGGTCAATGACCAGAACCAGGTGCTGTTACAGAGTTCGCTGGAGATGGTGGAGTTTGAAATGAATGTGCTGCGATCGACGGAACAGCCGCCGGAGACGGCCAACTATTCCAGGATGGCCGGAATGACCGGGGATCTGTACGGGGTTGGAAGAGGAAGCTTTAATGCAGGAGCCTGAAAACGGGCTCCTGTTTTTCTGTATTTTTTCCTAAAGTTCCGGCAAAGATAACCGATACTATAAATGTAAGGGTAAGGAACCAAGGCTGTTCACGGAGGAACTCCCGGGGTGACCACCAGAAAACGATGACCGCAGCCGAAGAGGCCGGAGCATGGTTCAGGTGTACCGGGGACTCGTGGAACAGCTTTTTTATAGAAACAGTGGGGTGACGGTATGGGATCATTGATGGGAAGCTTATATACAGGGGATTCGGGACTGCGCGCTTCTCAGTATGCGCTGAATACAACCGCCCACAATATGGCGAACCTGGATACGGAAGGATATACCAGGCAGCAGATCTCTCTCGCCACCCGTCCCTATATTACCACCAAGAAGGATTACAATGTCATCGCCTGGGATCAGACTGGCCTGGGCACTTACTACAACAACTGTAAGCAGGTTCGCAGCGTCTTCCTGGACAGGCAGTACAGGCTGGAGTCCGGCAGGGAGGAGTTCTACGATGTGTCGGCCAAGACACTGGGCGAGGTGGAGGATCAGCTGCAGGAGCTGAATGGGACAGAGTTCGCAGATTCCCTGAACAATCTCTGGGTTGCGGTACAGGAGCTGGCCAAGGATCCCACCAAGGCGGTGAACCAGAGTATGCTGGTCACCCGCTCGGCGGAGTTCCTGAACCGGGCACAGGGGGTCTATGACGGCCTCGTCGCCTATCAGGACAACATGGACAAGACCGTGAAGGAGCTGGTGGAGCAGATCAACGACATCGGTGATCAGATCCGGGAGCTGAATGAGGACATTGTGGAGATCGAGTCCGGGCAGCAGGAGCATGCCAATGATCTCCGGGATAAGCGGAACCTCCTGCTGGATCAGCTGGGCGAGCTGGGACGGATCGATTTCTACGAGGATACCGTGGGCAATGTGCTGGTGAAGTTTGAGGGCACCCAGTTCGTCACCACGGATCATGTGAACCACATGGCCTGTGACACGACGCTGGTGAGCCCGGTGGGTTACAACACCCCCTACTGGGAGTATGCGGCGAAAAAAGAACTGAATGCCAAGGGCGATTGGGTGGTGACAGATATCAGCGGAGCCAATGTATTCGATCTGACGCAGACCGTGGCAACCTCCACGAATACCGATGTGGGGAAGCTAAGGGCGACACTGCTGGCCCGCGGCGATCACCATGCGACCTATCACGACATTACGGATGATCCGACTACCAACTATTATAATAAAAACGTTTCCCAGTCCGTGATCATGAACATTGAGGCGGAATTCGACCAGATGGTACACAATATCGTGACCGCCATCAACGAGGTATTTGAAAACGCCCGCTCCAACCCCATCAATCTGGGACTGGAGGAGGCAGAGGGGAAGCCGGCGGATTACTATAATCTCTTCTCCCAGAAGCTGGACGATGTGGAACTCAATTATGAGACGAAACAGCGGGAGAAACAGAGGGAGTGGTACAACAGGATAACCGGAGAAACCGTAACAGAGGCCAAAAAGGATCAGGATATCGTGGATGGGGTATATGCAAAGGATGATTTTGCCTTTATCTGGGTATGGCCGGAACCGGAATACAGCAAGGTGGGCTACTCCCTCTCCAATATCCAGGTGAACAAGCTCTACCTCGACACCCCGACGACCCTCTCCTATTTCAACAGAGAGTCCGAGGAGGACTATATGATGACGACGGCGCTGAAGGAAGTCTTCACAACGCCGAAATACAGACTGAATCCCAATGTGGCGGTGAAGACGGATGTGCTGGGTTATTACAATATGCTGGTATCCCAGGTGGCCAATTCCGGCAGCATGTACAACGGCATTCAGGAAAATCAGCAGATGACTGTGGATTCCATCGGCAACGCCAGGGAACAGATCGTCGGCACCTCCAGTGATGAGGAACTGGAATTCATGATCATGTTCCAGAACGCCTTCAATGCGGCCAGCCGCTATGTGAATGTGGTCAATGAGATGCTGGAGCATGTGATCACACAGCTCGGATCGTAAAGGAGATCGCCTATGCCTTCACAATTCTTCGGATTGAATATCGCAGCCTCAGGGCTCAGGGCCGCCAATGCAGCACTGAATACGACGGGCAACAACATCGCCAATGCCAACACCGACGGCTATTCCAGGCAGAAGGTGGAGACCTCCGCTTCCCTGGCGCTGCGCGTATTCACCACCTACGGCAGTGCCGGTGCCGGTGTGGATACCCTGGCCATCGAGCGGGTGCGGGATGTGTTCTATGACAATAAATACCGCAACAATCAGACCAACCTCGGCGAAGTGAAGGCCAAGAACTACTACAACCAGATGATCGAGCAGTATCTGGATGACGACGGATCGAGCGGGTTCTCCTCTCTGTTTGACCAGATGCAGGCGAGCCTCCAGACCGTCATGAAGGGCGCGGGAACCACGGAGAACAAACAGGAGTTTGTATCCCGGATGGAGGCGCTGACGGATTATTTCAACCAAATTTATACTTCTTTGCAGAACGAGCAGCTCGATGTCAACGAGGAGATCAAGATGAGCTGCGACCGCATCAATGCCATCTCCCAGGAGATCACGACGCTGAACGAGCAGATCAACATCGTGGAGATGCAGCGGGGCACGGCCAATGATCTCCGGGATAAGCGGGATGTCCTGGTGGATGAGCTGGCGGAGATCATCAGCATCGAAGTCAACGAGTATCCCATCGTGGACGTGAACGATCCGGACAGGGACACGGGCGCAAACCGGTTTGTCATCACGGTGGCCGGCGGCCAGCCGTTACTGGACACCTATAACTACCGGAAGCTCGTCTGTATCGCGAGAGAGGCGGATCAGGCCACGAATCAGACGGATGCCCAGGGTCTCTATGACATCAAGTGGGCACCCTCCAACTTCAAGGAGGGAGACGCTGCGGTGATGGAGTCCTCTGCCAGCAAGACCACCACCGACCAGACCACCGGCAGCAGGGTATATTCTCTGTCTGATTTCAGGATGGACAGCAAGCTCATCGGCGGCAAGCTCGAGGGACTGATTGCCATGCGTGACGGTAACAACGGCTCCTATTTCAACGGAACCGTGACCTACTCAGAGAAGGTGCCGACAGGCACGGATGGCCAGGAAGTGGCCAAGATCAAGGTGAAGGTCAGCGATTCGGCGCTGATGGACATGAACAAGTGCAACATTCCGGAGACCGGGACACTGATGATCTCGGGTCGGTATTATGATTTCACGAGCTGGGAGTACGACGGGGGCGACACCTATACTCTGACCCTGTCGGATGAGAGTACGGCCATCCGGATGCCACCCTATACCGTGGTGGATAAGAACGGAGAACCGGCCATGGTGGACAAGGACCGGCGGTTGCTGGTAAGCGACGGGGCCGGTGGATATATTCATGCGGATGATGGAACGCCGGTCAGTGCGGATGAGGCTAGAAAAGACATCCTGCGTACCTGCTCCATCGGCGCATCCATCGAGTATGAGGGGATCCCGTACTATATGCAGCAGATGAACGAGTGGATCCGGAACTTCTCCGCGGAGGTCAACGAGATCATGACCAGCGGTTATGCGGCGGACTCCGAAGCCGGCGTGTACCTCCTGACCGGTGCCAAGGGGATGGATTCCTCAGGGCAGTACAGCTATGAGGAACTGACCACCAAGTCCAAGAATAAGCGATATTACACGGTAACGGCAGGCAATTTCGCCGTGAGCGCGGCCGTTCACAATGATGTGAACCGGCTCGCCACCAAGAAGGATGTCACCGAGGGCGAGTCCGAGTATCTGAATATGTATGCGCTGAATGAGATGATCACCAAGAAGGAGATCTTCCGCGGCGCCACCAGCGGCCAGTTCCTGGATAAGGTGCTGGGGGATGTGGGACTCAATACCGCCAACTCCCGTACCCTGGAGGATACCTATACGGCGTTGGAGAAGACCATTGGGAACCAGCGGCTGTCTGTATCCGGTGTGGACAGCGATGAAGAAGCGGCGGCGCTGGTGCAGTATGAGCAGAGCTATACGCTGAACTCCAAGATGATCCAGACACTGACAGAGATTTACGACCGGTTGATTTTGGAAACCGGAGTGTAATTACTCAGAACAGCCCGAAGCGGAGCGTAGAGCCGCGCCCCGTGCGTCACTGTTCAGAATCAGTTCTGAACAGTGACACCGGAGTTTGATACATAGAGCGTGCGGGTTCTCCGCTTCGCGCTCGCAGAAAGGTGGCTGTGCTTCCGATCATGGCCGGCCACCACCATCACACGTACCTCAGGGGAGGTAATCCTTTTAAGGGGCGCTCAAGGATGAGCGCCCCCTACAGCGTTTATACGCAATAACGAAAGACTTTTTCTGCGCGATTCTATAAGGAATCCCGGCGAAAATCCGATATAATTGATGGGTAAATGGCCGTACGTCTCCGGGAGCACCCACAGGTGGTCTGCTCGGCGCTACCGCAAGCTCGCGAACCGCCTGTGGGCGACCCGGAGACTGAGAAGTCAAATGCAGAATTGCAACATGGGTGATGATATCTGTCAAAAGAGAACAGGAGAAGGTCTATGCGAATTACGAATAAAATCATGCAGAACAACTCCATGTATAACATCAATAACAATAAGATCCGGGAGGATGATATGGGGACGCAGATGGCGACGGGCAAGAAGATCTCCCGGCCCTCTGACGATCCGGTCATCGCCATCCGGGCCCTGCGCCTGCGCAGCACCGTGAGCCAGATCGACCAGTATTATGAGAAGAATTCTGAGGATGCCAACAGCTGGCTCCAGGTGACGGAGGATTCGCTGACCACCATCACGGATGTGCTGACGGATGCCAAGAAGCTGGCCAACCAGGGGGCCAACAAGGATCTGACCATCGATGATCTCAACACCATTGTCACCCAGCTCCAGGAGCTGTCCAATGAATACTATTCCACGGGCAATGTGGACTTCGCCAACCGGTACATCTTCACCGGGTACCGGACCAATACGCCTTTGTCCTTCGACGGCAAGACCACGCTCAATTATGAGGACATCAACGATGAGTTCAATGGGGCGGACGTGGGCACCGCCAAGCGTGTCGTGAACCTCCAGGATCTGTCTGCGGAGACAGTGCTGCATGCAGGCAGCGATACCACGGAGATCGATGTGCAGGAGTATGAAGTGGGCCGGATCCGCCTGTCCTACGACAATTTGGATTATGAAGATTATCATGTGATACGAATCTTTGGCGATGATTTTGATCTGAATATTCCTATGAAGTTGGGCGGCACAGCCAGAAGCGGGGATTATACTGTAGAGGTTGTTGGATCGGACTCTGCCGATTACCAGTACAAAGCAGTGTTAAAGGATCCGCAGGGAAATGAGAGTACACTTGTTTATTATAACCAGAAAACAAGGAAAATCGGATCTGTAGACGGTTCGGGGATCGGTGAGATTACAGGTGAGTTTAAGCCTTATGATAATGCCGATCTACACGAAATAACCTTTGATGAAAAGAAGTTAACTGTAGTGGCCGGTACAAGGGCGAACGACCCTAAGTTATTGTTTCGTGAAAACCTGAATCAACCAGCCACGTCGACGATCTCCAATACGCAGTTGCAGGTGGTGAATCTGACCTTCCAGGATAATGACGGCGTGGTACATAAGGCCTATATCCCGGCGGCAGAAACCTCTGCGGAGGATGCCGGGATGGTGAATGCCACATATGCCAACGGCAAAGAAGTTACCAGAACGAAATATGAGTTGAGCGGTGGCAATATCGTTAAAACTGGGGAATACACGGTTCAGGATCATGCGATTACCAGCAAGGATGCCTACAGTGTAACGATCACAAATGATCTCGGAACAATTACCTATACGACAGTCGCGAATTACAGGAAGAATGGCACGGCAACCGAACTGTCCGGGTACACTGTCCGAGCGGTTGAGGTGCCCAATAATGAGACGGATCCGGATAAATGTAACTATTACGAATTCGCGTTAACCAAGGATGGCGTGATTGATATTGACACGGACACGGAATCTCCTCTCTATGGAGAAATGGTGCTGGAGCGCTGGGGGGAACCGGATGTCAAGATCACGGATAATCTGTATGGCAAACCCAAGCTCTATGTGAATCAGGCGTATGTGGATGCGTATACGGAGGAACCGGATGCCAGCGGCAACCGCAAGGTCAAGGCCGGGGTTACCAAAGAAGATTGCCTGGACAAACGTATTGTGAAGGAAGGAATTACCACCGTCACGACGGACAACAAGGAATCCACGGCGCTTTTCTCGGATAATTACGATAATTCGGAGGTGACGATCCCGTTACTGAAGAGCCAGGATCAGCAGTATACGATCGATGTGATATATCACAATGGAAAAAAATACAGTGAAGCCGCTCCCGATACTCCCTATAATTTCAAGGCGACGGTGAACAGTGACAATACCTCTACCATCGAGAACAGCAATCAGTACACCGACCCGACAACAGGAAAAGTTGTCAATGCGGATGCAAAGTTTGATAACGATCCCACCACCGGCACCGGAGCGCTCCAGACCACCTTCATCCAG
>JAFSYF010000090.1 GCA_017443695.1 Butyrivibrio sp. | reverse complement strand
GATGGTAACATCGCAAGCTCGCGAACCGCCTGAGAAATGTTCCTGGGGCCGAACTGAATCTGCAATAAGGAGAACCCAACATGCACATCATTCTGCATCAGCCGGAGATTCCACAGAATACCGGCAATATCGGCCGCACCTGTGTGGCGACCAATACCCCGCTCCATCTGATCGAGCCGCTGGGCTTCCGGCTGACGGAGAATGCCCTGCGCCGGGCGGGGATGGATTACTGGGAGGAGCTGTCCCTCTCCCGATATGTGGATTTCGAGGAGTTCCGCGCGCAGCATGCGGGCGCCCGGATCTGGATGTGTACCACCAAAGCGCACCAGACCTATACGGAGATCTCGTATCAGCCGGAGGATTATCTGATGTTCGGCAAAGAGAGTGCCGGGATCCCGGAGGAGTATCTGGTGGCGGATGAGGCGCACTGCATCCGGATTCCCATGGCGCGGGATGCGCGGTCCCTGAACCTCTCCAACGCAGTCGCCATCGTCCTCTATGAGGCCCTGCGGCAGACCGGCTTCTCTGGTCTGGAGACCGCAGGGGCGCTGCACCGGCTGGAGTGGGGATAAGAGAACTACAAGTGGAGACCTGGCTGCATCCATACTGCATCGGGCAGGGGTGATGAAATCCCCTGCGCATCAATACATCATGATGTACTCTACAATTGCATAAGATGCGGCTGCGCCAGGAGGATGCCGCAGACCGTTGTGGCGCACCAGATCTCACCCTCCCGGACCATGCGGAGGGTTTCCTCCAGGGAGTAGGCCTCCAGATGCAGGTATTCCCCGGTATCGAAGTGCTGCTCATAGGGGCCCCGCAGGTCTGTGGCCAGATACAGCGCCATCCGGTCGTTGGTGTAGGCCGGGGCTGTATAAACCGTGGACAGGTAAGTCAGATGATCCGCCTCATAGCCGGTCTCCTCCCGCAGCTCCCTCGCAGCCGTCTCCTCGAATAGTTCCTCCGGATTGCTGCGGCCGCCTGCAGGCAGCTCCAGGGAGTCCCGGTCCACGCAGGCGCGGTGCTGGCGGACGAACAGCAGCTTGCCGTCGGGACGTACGGCGACAACACCTGCCGCCCCCCAGAAATGGATATAATCCCATTTCGCCGTCTGTCCATCCGCATAGACGACGGTGTCCTCATAGTAATCGCAGATTACGCCCTTTCGGACGAGGCGCCTGTCGGTGCGCCGGATTTCCTGATTTTCCATTTTTTTCCAAAAAACCTCTCAATCGCTGATGTCCAGATCGAGGGTGACCTGGATCTGATAATCCGGCCAGGCGGCGCGCACCTCCTGCAGGATCTCGTTGTAGACCGCATGGCGGTCCGGTGCCGCAAAATCGATGATGACATCGAAGCTCATATGCCGGTCGCGGATA
Organism: Butyrivibrio sp.; assembly: GCA_017443695.1. Lineage (GTDB taxonomy): Bacteria > Bacillota > Clostridia > Lachnospirales > Lachnospiraceae > Butyrivibrio. Next base: position 8,814 of record JAFSYF010000090.1, on the reverse strand, counting down.
TCCGCATAGAAACCGTGCATCTGCAGGACGTATTCATGGGCCATGACGAGGCGTGTCACCTCCATGCGCAGTTCGATGGCCTCATCGTCCGAGGTGTTGTAGGAATAGACTCCGACAACCTCCAGAATCACACCGTGCTCCTCATAGACCCGCTTGCCCACCTCTCTCGTCAGGTCATCCAGCCGGTCGATGGTGGTGGTGTCCGGCAGCTCGATATGGACGGAGCCCAGGAGCTGATCCGGGCCGTAGTTGTGCAGGATCAGGTCATAGACGCCGATGATCTCCGAATCGGTCTCCGCGATGGTGTGCTTGATGGCCTGGGTGAGGTCGCTGTCCACGCGCTCCCCCAGGATGCGGCTCAGTGTATCCTTCAGGAGCTCGATACCCGAACGGATGATGTAAATCGAAATGGCGGTGCCCAGGTATGCCTCCACCGACAGGTGCCAGATCAGGTAGACCCCTGCAGCGATGAGGGTTGCGACGGAGATGACCGCATCAAAGAAGGCATCGGTGCCGGAGGCCACGAGGGAATCCGAATGGACATGCTCCCCCGTACGCTTGACGAAGGTGCCCAGAAGGAGCTTCGTAGCGACGGCAACCGCAACCACCGTCAGGGTGAGGGTCTGATAATCCGGAGTCACCGGATGGAGGATCCGCTGAATGGACTCCACCAGGGAGGTCAGACCGGCATAGAGAACCAGCACGGCGATGCTCATGGCGCTTAGGTACTCCGCCCGGCCGTGCCCCAGGGGGTGCTTGCGGTCCGCGGGCTTCATGGCATAGCGCGTGCCGATGATGGTGATGATGGAGGAAAGGGCGTCGGAGAGGTTGTTCACCGCATCCAGCACGATGGCGATGGAATGGGCCGCGATGCCGACAGCTGCTTTAAAGCCCGCCAGCAGGGCGTTGACGACGATCCCCAGAATACTGGTGCGGACGATGACTTTTTCCCTGTCGTTCATGATGCTCCTTTCTCTCCCCGGGCGATCCGGTAGATGTCCCCGCCTGTGCGGCGTTCGAAGTCATGCAGGAGGGCGATGTTGGCGTCCCATTTGTCCTGGGGATAGAAACCGCCGTAACGGCGCTTCACATCCAGCATCCGTTCCTCGATGTCCACGACTGTGGCGCCGCAGATACTGTCGCAGAGCTGGATCAGGCGGTCCATGTCCCCATAGCGGCAGGCCGTCATCGCTTCGACGGTCTCCTGCTCCTCGGCAGGCGTCAGATCATGGTTTCCGACGTAGTCCTCCAGGAACTGGCGCTTGAAGGAATGGGTGAGGCAGATCCTGCCTGCGGCGGGATAGCCCAGGCGCTCCATGAACTTCCAGCCGTCATAGACGTGGCGCAGATGTCCGTGTCCGAAGCGTCTGCCGATGTCATGCAATAACCCGCTCAGGTAGGCGCATTCCGGATCGATGTCGCCGCAGGCCCGTGCGATACGTTCCGCGGCCAGCGCCACACAGTAGCTGTGTTCCCGCCAGGGACCCGGGTTCATGAGGTTCGATGCCTCCAGGATCCGCTCCGCTTTGGCTCTGGCGGGGAGGCCCTGTTGCCGCTCCGTCTCATCGGCCAACATCCAGCCGAAGTCCAGCTCGTAGACCCGGGTGTCTCCGCCCCAGAGGTCTTTGGCCTGCTCCCGGAAGACGAAGCCGTAGTGCTCATAGAGGCCGATATGGTCGGTGGAGACATAGACGGCGGTGTGGCCCTCTGTCCGGGCCCGTTCCACGACATGGGCGAGGAGGGTGCCGAAATTGTGGCCGCCCCGCCATTCGGGGAAGGTGTAGACGAAGCCCACCCAGGGCTTCAGCGGGGTGTCCGGGACGTCGTCGTTGCCGGCCAGGGTGCAGAAGCCGCACTGGCGCTCTCCCTCCGTCAGGAGAAAAAGCTGCGCCCCCTCTCCGATCCACTCCGGGGTGCGCAGCTCATCTTCTGCCAATAACCGGTACAGGTTCTGTCCGCCCCGCCAGTCACTGGCGGAAATGGCTTCCCGCCAGTGGGCCTGTTCTGCTGCGGTCAAGTCGTAGTACGCAAGAATGGTCATATCTCTTTTTTCCTCAGTAGTTCTCCGCGTTCACCTCAAAATAGGCCTGGGGGTGGTTGCAGACCGGGCAGACCTCGGGCGCTTCGGTGCCGACGATGATGTGTCCGCAGTTGCGGCATTCCCAGACCTTAACCTCGCTCTTCTTGAAGACTTCCTGCATCTCCACAGTCTTTAACAGGGCGCGGTAGCGCTCTTCATGGTGCTTTTCGATCTGGCCGACGGCGCGGAACTTCTCCGCCAGCTCCTTGAAGCCCTCTTCCTCCGCGGTTTTGGCGAAGCCCTCATACATGTCGGTCCACTCATAGTTCTCGCCGTCCGCTGCATCCGCCAGGTTCTCTGCGGTGGTGCCGATGCCGTTCAGCTCCTTGAACCAGAGCTTGGCGTGCTCCTTCTCATTGTCTGCGGTCTTCAGGAAAAGAGCGGCAATCTGTTCGAAGCCGTCCTTTTTTGCTTTGGAGGCGAAATAGGTGTACTTGTTCCTCGCCTGCGACTCACCGGCAAATGCGGCCTCAAGGTTCTTCTCTGTCTGTGTGCCGGCGTACGGATTGTTTTTTGCCATCTCGTGTTCCTCCTTCTATGGGCTGTTTATGTGGAATCAACTACGGATTTCATTATATAGGTTCTGCGGGGGGTGTTTCAAGTGTTTTGGGGATTGGGTTCCAGGTTTTCCCTGTCTGTCTCGCGCCTTGCATACAGCGTCTTTCTACCTGCACCAATTGAAAAACAACCTTTATGAAAAAGAGAACCGTCCTTATGATCGGTACCATCGCCTCGGTCTCCATGCTGACGGCCTGCGGCATCACCAACCAGAGCGCGCCGTGCATCTATGTGAAAAAGGCCGATAAGGTGTTCGTGACCACGATGGGCAGCAAAAACAGCCTGTCTGTGACCGGCAGCTTCCAGGCGGATGGCGATACCAAGGTGGACGCGGTGATTTTTGCCAAAGAGGATCTGGTGCTGAACGGCACGGGCACACTGACCATCAGCTCCATCGACAATGCCGTCGCAAGCAAGGACGGGATCAAGGTCACCGGGGGCAGCCTCCAGGTGATTTGCAGGAATAGCGAGGCCACGGCACCATCGTGAAAATGGTGTCCCGGGAGGGTGTCACCACTTTCATGGGGGTGCTGTCTCCGGCATGGCGCACACCACTGCCCTGCTTCATCATCTTTCATAATTCAATGAGGTTTTCATTATTCTTCATACTTTTCCATGGTTCTACATAATTTTGCATGTCTATGGCTACAAAATCCGAAAAATATAAAACAAAAAAGCCGAAAAAAGCAAAATAAAACAGCCGAAAAAGGCAAAATGGCAGTGAGATCTGCAGAACAACATTTAAGAGCAAAAATGCACGTGGATAATTGCTATTACGCATTGAATAAGTTAGAGACTTATGATATATTTTGTGTCATATAAATCTCTAACTTTATATAAAAATATACATACTTAGAGAGTTATATTAAGAAAGGTGTATGATGATCGGACGAGCGAGAGAAATTGATATACTGGATAGCTGTCTTCACTCAGGACGGCCTGAGTTTATTGTGGTATTTGGCAGGCGCAGAGTCGGCAAAACCTTTTTGATCCGAGAGTACTTCGGAGATCGATTCTCATTTTATGCCACCGGGGTGGCAGGGGTTCGGACGAAAGAACAGCTGAAGATCTTTCATCAGGCACTGAAAGAATACGGCAGCGCGGAGACGGCTGCGCCGAAGGACTGGTTCGAAGCCTTTGCCCGGCTGAAAGCACTGCTCCAACAGGATAAAATCAGGCGGGATGCCTCCAGCGGGAGAAGAGTACTGTTCCTGGATGAACTCCCCTGGATGGATAGCGCGAAATCGGATTTTAAGAGTGCTTTGGATTATTTCTGGAACAGCTGGGCATCGGCACAGAAGGATATCATGCTAATCGTGTGTGGCTCGGCGACCTCCTGGATCATTGGTAATATCCTCACGGACAGGGGCGGATTCTATAACCGGGTGACAAGACGGATCCACCTGGGCCCCTTTACACTGCAGGAGTGTGAAGCACTGTTCGATCAGAATCATATTGTGTTGACGAGGAAACAGATCATCGAATGCTACATGGTATTCGGCGGGATTCCCTATTACCTGAATCTTTTTGACCGGCGGCTGAGCCTGGCACAGAATATCGACGAGCTGATTTTCAGCACCTATGGAGAATTGCATCATGAGTATGAGGAGCTCTTTCAATCCCTGTTCAAACATGCCGAGAAGCATTATGCCATTATTCAGGCGTTGGCTGATAAGCGCATGGGGATTACTCGGACGGAATTATCCTCGCACCCGGAGATTGGCGATGGAGAACCGCTGACAAAGGCACTTTCAGAGTTGGAGGAGAGCGGTTTCATACGGAAGTATCAGGGACATCCCCGCCAAAAGCAGGGTTTTCTCTATCAGCTGACCGATCCATTCATTCTGTTCAGTCTGGTATTCCTGAAAGAAAAAAACCTCCATTCCTGGCAGAGCTTCCTCCACACACCGGATTACTATGCATGGCGGGGAAATGCTTTTGAAATCGTATGTCTGAATCATGTGCAGGCCATAAAGGCGAAGCTGGGGATATCCGGAGTCGAAACCAGCGAATACGCCTGGCGCAGCAAAAAAATCTCTCCCGGCGCCCAAATTGACCTGTTGATCGACCGAAGAGACGGTATCATCAATCTGTGTGAAATGAAATACACCGACGAAGCATTTACCATAGATCAGGCATACGAGAGCCAGCTTATGCACAAAAGAGAAGTCTTCCGACAGGAAATGCAACCGGATAAGGCACTGCACATCACGCTGATCACGGTCTCAGGTCTGGCAAAAAACAACCGCAACGACATCGTACAGCAGGTGCTGAACGGGGAGGCCTTATTCCTGTGAGATCAGGCATGGCGCATACCACTGCCCGCATGATCGCCGGCGCATCGTGCGGCGCTGATCCGTTCAGAAGTCAATTTTTCTGGTAAAATGTCTGAATGATTGCTACTGAAATCTCAGCGATCCCTGGTGTCGACGATGATCGTCACCGGGCCATCGTTCACGGAGGCCACCTGCATGTCTGCGCCGAAACGACCCGTTTCCACCTGGAAGCCCCTGGAACGGCATTCAGCGATGACGCGCTCGTAGAGCGGGATGGCGGTCTCCGGGCGCGCCGCGTCCGTAAAGCCGGGTCTGCGGGAGCGCACATCCGCATAGAGGGTGAACTGGCTGACGATCAGCAGTTTGGCGCCTGCATCCGACGGGTTCACGTTCATCTTACCGTCCGCGTCCTCAAAGACACGGAGCCCGCAGATACGGTCCGCGACCCAGCGGGCTTCCTCCTCTGTGTCGTCCCTGTGGACCCCCAGAAGCACCAGGAAGCCCTTGTCGATCTGCCCCACCACTTCACCGTCTATCGTCACGGATGCGGGTTGGACTCTTGTTATGACAGCCCTCATCGTCTTCTCCCCCCGCAATCACATCATAGGCCTGCGCCTGAAATGAAACGGTTATAGTCGCTGTTGAGCCTGTTGATGTTCTTCAACACGTTATGTTTCGCGATCCAGCCACAGATGCTGCAGGTCACAAAGCCCAGCAGATCCCAGACGAGGAAGGTGGTTCCGTTCTCCTGGAAGCTGTCCCCGTACCGCGGCGCGTTCTCCGCAAGCCGGTTCGCGACGCTGTACCACCAGTAGATGTTATAGATGCCGCAGGTGATGATCGAGAGCAGGACTTTCTCAAGGGGGCCGGCCGTTTTCCTGCCATCCCCTTCACAGCTGATATTCAGCTCTTTGCTGACCTTATAGGTGAAATACAGGTCGTACAGGCCGCAGGTGACAAAGAGCAGCAGGATGTAAATGATGATATCGTAGTCTGCATAGAGAAAGGGGGTGCCGGCTGCAGCGGCAGTATTCTGCATGTTTCCGGCAGGCTGCGTGGTACCGTTTGCCTGCGCGGCCTGTCCCGCCTGCGCTTTCTTCATCTTGCGCTCGCTTAAGTATTCCGAGAGATCCTGCACCACCACGATGGGACTTTCCTTCAGCATGGTCTTCAGTCTGTCCGTGGTCCGGTTCTGCATCACGGGGATCTTCGCCAGCGAGAGGACAAGGTAATCGCCTGCCAGCGCAATGAGCAGGCACACCGCAATGGGTGTCAGGGTGGACAGTTCCGACCGGGGTGCTGTCCACAGGATGATGGGAACATTCAGCAGCAGTGCCGCCAGACCCAGCACGACCGTTTCTGCCAGGGTGAAAAAGAAGGCTTCCGCATGCTCTCTGCGGAAACGCAGGTACTGGAGGATCAGAATGGCGGCGTTCAATAGAAGCGCCAGTCCCAGCACGCCGGAAAACAGGTACATCAGCATTGTTTTGCAGGCGTAGAGGCCACCTCCGAAGAGGAAATCCGCCGCAGCGGACAGCATGCCGAATACGGCGGGAACGATCCTGAGGCCGGACAGGCCGAGGATGATCCCCATGATGAGGGAGAAAATCCGGATCGTCTGCGCACCGTCCGCGTTGGACGAGGTCGGCTGCGTCGGCGGAACCGGCGGTGTCGGCGGAATCACCGGGGTTGACGGCGTCTCAGGGGTTGGTGGCGCCTCAGGGGTTGGCGGCGTCGGCGGGATCACCGGGGCCTCCGAAGTTGACGGCGACACCGAGGTTTCCGGGGTTGACGATGTGGTCAATGTCCCCGGGCTCGCCGGGCTTGTTGATGTCTCCGGGGTTATCGATGCCTCCGGGCTCGTCAGTGTTTCCGGGGTTGTCAATGTCTCCGGGGTTGACGATGTGGTCGATGTCCCCGGGCTCGCCGGGCTTGTTGATGTCTCCGGGGTTATCGATGCCTCCAAGTTTGCAGGAGTTGCCGATGTCTCCGTGGTTGCCGATGCCTCCGGGCTCGCCGGTGTCACCGGTGCCCCGCAGTTGGTGCAGAATTTTGCGCCTTCCGGAAGTTCGGCGCCACATTTCGAACAAAACATTTTTCTACCTCCCTATGATCGTATCAACTCTTCCATTTTTTGTGAGGTGTATCGACCGCACGCTGCGAAGCAACGTCTTCCTCTGTGCGGCCGTACGCAAAATAACAAAACGCTAACGGAATCTGATCTCATTAACGAGTATAATACTTCGTCCTATCAGACCGTCCGCTGGCCGGAAGTACACCACCTCCGGATTGCTCTGGCTGATCATGCGGATCAGATATACGCAGATGAAAACCGTAATCACGCTCCACAGGCCGATCTTCTTCATCCGCTCCGACAGGTGATCCTGGGCCAGAAATCCGATGCCAATCGGGATCAGCAGCGGGAACAGCGGATGATACTGCCATGCCGCCTGCAGGTCTCCCTGCAGCAGCGCCAGGATGGCCCTGGACATGCCGCAGCCGGCGCAGGATATGCCAGTGAGGCATCGAATGGGACACGGTATCCGGAGACAGCATGCAATGGCCATATACGCGGCTGCACAAATCACGATTTTCAGGCGGTCTGCTGTTCCCATCTTTCTTCGCTGTTCACCGAAAGGGTTCCACCCTGCTTTTCACAAATACCAAAATTATCGTTACTGTTCAGAAATCGTTCTGAACAGTACCTATTATACTATAATCGTTATTGCCAGCCAACCTTCTATACGTTACTGGATCTCGTTTTCGACAGATTCCTGATCATGCGTGCGATTGAAATCATCGACAAAAAAATGGTGTGGCGAACCGCGCATATCCAACGCAGACCCACACCCTGTGTTCTCATGATACACGTAACTGTTCTGAATAGTTACTGATACACATCATTTTACTTGAAGTCAAACAATTCTTTGCCTCCGTATGGGCCTACTGCCTGCATGGGGCATGGGCCAAACTCAAGCCTTGCCAACAAGGCCTATGTAGGTTTCGCGGTCTTGCGGAGGAATATTCAATGCATCCATGGCCTGATCAAGAATCAATTTCAGATTCTTCATTATCTCCTTAAGATGAGTAGTTGTAGTTTCCTGATCTCTTTTTTCCAGCACTTTCTGAAATCTGTCACTCATAGCTCTCACCCCTTCTATTGCCTCTTCAGATGGCAAAAGATGCCCCTGCAGGAGCGCCCATGCATTGGCATATTTCATTATTCATGCTGGCTGTAGCATGGCACCCTGGACTTTTTTGACTACATCCAACGCAAGTCCGGTAAAGGAGCTGATTTCCTCCGGTGTTTTGCCGTTACGAAGCATTCTCTCAATAATGCTACTGCGTTCTCCCTCACGCCCTCTGTTTTCGGCCTCTTCAAACTTTTCACTCATAAGCTCTGTTAAATAATCCTGCATAATCTGTTCCTCCCATATCTTTCTAAACAAATCCCTGTTTGATGCGCTGATAACATGCAGAACGGCGCTGGCATCCTGTCGATCTGCTTTTTCGGTGTATCCATGGGCTTCTTCCATAAATCTGTGAAAAGCCGTTTCATCAGCATTCGGCATCATCAACCGTAGCGTTTTAAAATCTTCTTCTTCAAGCTCTGAGGAAATCACAATCTGTAACGGAAGCATTGACAATCCGCTGATCCGGTATATACCGGGTGATGGATTATCTACGGCATGTCCTTCCTTCTCCAGATCATCCAGTAGCTTGATGGGTTTGGTATTCCGAAAGATCGAAACAGTAAGCTCCATGTCAGGGATCTCGTTTACCGTTTTCCCATACCCCTTATATATCCCGGCATATCCGATACATTTCCAGACAACATCGATATTGAGTGCATCCGCCGGATTCTTGTATTCGATGATGTTGTACTTTCGGAACATCTGG
>JAFSYF010000089.1 GCA_017443695.1 Butyrivibrio sp. | reverse complement strand
GTGAACCGCCGTTCCTTCTCTGAAACCTCACACCGGCCAAAACCGGTCATACTGCAGATCATAGCAGGTCATGTCCTCCAGTGATTATTGAAGCACAATAAAGTATTATACCGTAATGGTTACATTTCAGTCAAGCTCGAGGCTGATTCCTATGTTACAGCACCGACGCGTAGGCAGCCTCCGCGCCTTCTGTACGAATCTTCTTTAAATCCCCGATCACCGCTTCTGTCAATCCCGGAATCTCATTCAAGTCACGGTCCCACATCTTTGTGTTCCCGAGCACCGCCTTCACCAGTGTCTCCTCGTCATCCTTCTGATGCGCCTCATAGAACTCCAGCACCCAGCGGTCATCACTGACGGTATAGGTATTACCGGCAGGTCTCCTGCAGACGAGACCATCCGCTGACAGCTCCTGGATGTCATTTGAATAGAAGGCGATATAAGCCGCCAGCGACATGGTCAGGCAAGCGGGCAACTCCTTCTTCATCTCAATATACTCCAGGAAGGAAGGCATATTCCTGGCCTTCCACTTGCTGGTGGAGTTCAAGGAGATGCTCATCAGTTCATGGTTCACAAAGGGATTGTTGAAACGATCCTTTACGGCGGAGGCAAACGCCATTAGATCATCGTGATCCAGTTCAGTCAGCGTCGGAATCACCTCATCATAGAGCATCTTGTTCATAAAACCGGAAATCGTCTCATTATGCATGCAGTCGCGCACGATGTCCTGTCCGGCCAGATAAGCGCCCAGTACAAACCCGGTATGCGCACCGTTCAGGATGCGTACCTTGCGGTGCTTGTAGGGCATGACATCCGGCACCACATGGACATTGACCCCCGCTTTCTTGAAAGGGAGGCGATCCTCCAGCCCGTCCGGACCCTCGATGATCCACACACCGAAGATCTCTCCCACATCGATCAGCGGATCCGTGTAGCCGTTTGCCTGTTCCAGCGCCTCTACCTCTTTGGGGTCACGGATTCTGCCGGGGACAATACGGTCCACCAGCGTCGAACAGAAGATGTTCTCCTCGTTCACCCACTTCTTAAAGTCCGGGGAAAGCCCCCACTGATCGATATACTGGTTCACACACTTCAGGAGTTCCTTACCATTGTTGTCAATCAGCTCACAGGAAAGAATGACAATGCCCTTCTTCCCGGCCTCGAAACGATGCAGCAGCACCTGGGTCAGCTTCCCGGGGAAGCTGGATGCCGGCCGGTCTCCCTGATTGCAGGCCGGATCATAGGCAATGCCCGCCTCTGTGGTGTTGCTGGCGATGATATCCAGATCGTCGCTGGCAGCGATCTCCATCATCCGGTCATAGTCCGCGTCCTCATAGGGATTGAGGCAGCAGGCCACGGAGGAGATCACGCGCTTCTCATCCACCTTCTGTCCATTCTCGCTGCCGCGCAGATACAGGGTATAGAGCCCCTCCTGCCCGTTGATGAGCGTCGTCAGCCCCTGCGCAATGGGCTGCACCAGTGCCACTTTACCGTTCCAGCCGGCCTTCTCGTTGGCCACATCGAAGAAATAATCGACGAATGCCCGCATGAAGTTGCCCTCGCCGAACTGCAATACACGGATCGGCGCCTCCTTCTGAATAAAGCCCTTGTACCCGGTTCGCGCCAGCACGGCATAATTCAATGTTTCCATGGATCTCTCCTTTCTGGGAAAAGGCCTCCTGCGGCCTGTGAATGATGAACATACGCATCTATCATCATAACATATCCCGTCACCCTCCGACAAGCAGGTCTCCCGATTCTTTTCCGCTCCAACAGTATGTGCAGAGCTTGCAGGAATCCACCGGAACGGCCTCAATCATATCGTCGAGGCGGTGATAATGAAGTGTGGTGAAATTGAGCTGCCGTCTGATCTCCTCCAGCATCGCCGCATACTCCTCCGTATCCGGATCCGTGTACCGTGCCATCACCTCCTCGGACGGGAACGCCGTTCCCTCCAGCTGCTCGATGACACGCCGTGTGATGAGCTCCATCTCAGAATTGGATCTGGAGAAATTCAAATATTTGCAACCGTACACAAGGGGCGGGCAGGCCGGCCGGATATGCACCTCTCTGGCCCCGCTCCTGTACAGAAATTCCGTCGTCTCCCGCAGCTGGGTTCCACGGACAATGGAATCATCGATCATCAGGAGGGATCGGTTCTCGATCAGGCTGTGTGCCGGAATCAGCTTCATCCTGGCGATGAGGTCCCGGCGATCCTGATGGGTGGGCATGAAGGACCTGGGCCAGGTGGCCGTATACTTCACGAAAGGCCGCCCGTAGGGAATCCCGGAGGCATTGGCATAACCGATGGCATGGGCAACGCCGGAATCCGGCACACCAGCCACCACATCGGGCACAATCCCGCGGGACTTATCCCGCTGTGCGAGTTTCTCCCCACAGGCATACCGGGCCGCTTCCACGTTGACCCCCTCATAATTCGAAGCAGGAAAACCGTAATAGATCCACAGAAACGTACAGATCTGCATCCGGTCAGACGGAGGACTGATACGTTCCACCGATTCCGGCGTGATGAAGACGATCTCGCCGGGCCCCAGCTCCTGCGCGGGGGTATATCCGAGATTCAGGTAGGAGAAGCTCTCGAAACAGACGCAGTACCCGTCCGGTCCCTGTCCGATCTCCACGGGTGTCCTTCCGTACCGGTCTCTGGCGGCATAGATACCCTCCGGTGTCAATAGCAGCAGGGTCATGGAGCCGTGGATCAGCTCCTGCGCGTACCGGATCCCCTCCGGGATGGTTGCCTTCTGGTTGATGACCGAGGCCACCAGCTCCGTCGGGTTGATGTCTCCTCCGCTCATCTCCAGAAACTGGGAGTGGTTGTGTTCCATGAGGCGTTTCGTGATCTCATCGGTGTTGTTGATACGGCCCACCGTGGTGATGGCATAGGTCCCATGATGGGAGCGAACGATCAATGGCTGCGGCTCATAGTCGGAGATGCTGCCGATGCCGAGATTGCCGCACATATGTGTGATATCGCTCTCGAATTTCGGCCTGAAATAGGATCGTTCGATATTATGAATGGCCCGGTCAAACCCCTTCTCCCGGTCATACACCGCGATACCCGCCCGTCTGGTTCCCAGATGTGAGTGATAATCCGTTCCATAGAACAGATCGAAAATACAGTCCTTTTTTGATGCTACGCCGAAGAATCCGCCCATAAAAACCTCCCAGAATACGCTGACAGCGTCATTTGCAGGAATCATCTTAACAGAAGTGTCTATTTTACGCAATATTCCGTAATATTTTTTCAAAAAAAGCTTGCCTGTCCATGAAAAGGGTGGTATTATACCCGCTGTAGTTTTATAAAACCACTTTTCGGAGGTAAACACATGAACAAGACAGAACTCGTAGACGCTATCGCGAAGGAGACAGGTCTCACAAAGAAGGATTCCGAGGCAGCGGTTAAGGCTTTCGTTGACGTCGTATCCAAGACCCTGAAGAAGAAGGATAAGGTACAGCTCGTAGGCTTTGGTACCTTTGAGACCACCAAGCGCGCTGCCCGCACCGGAAAGAACCCTCAGACCGGCGAGGCCATCAAGATCCCGGCATCCGTTGCTCCCAAGTTCAAGGCTGGCAAGGCTCTGAAGGATGCTGTCAACAAGAAGTGAGTTCGACTGAATTGTCATGAAAAGAGGCACCCATCCGGGTGCCTCTTTTACGTTAACCGTTGTTCTCCTGTGCCACCAGCTTATCTGCCCCATAAATCTTGCGGAGCTTCGGCTTCTCGATCTTGCCCGTCGCATTGCGGGGTACCTGCGCGAAGATGATCTTCTGCGGTCTCTTATAACGCGGCAGTCCCTTGCAGAACTCCTGGATCTCCTCCTCTGTGCAGGTCATTCCCTCCTTCACCTGGATGATGGCGCCCGCGATCTCACCAAGACGCTTGTCCGGCAGCCCGATGACCGCCACATCATTGATCTTCTCATAGGCCCGCAGGAAGTCCTCGATCTGTACCGGATACAGATTCTCACCGCCACTGACGATGACATCCTTCATCCGGTCCACCAGGAAATAGAATCCATCCGGATCCTGCATCGCCACATCACCGGTGTAGAGCCAGCCATCCTTCAGCACCTCCGCCGTGGCTTCCGGATTGCGATAGTAACACTCCATGACGCCAGGACCCTTCACACAGAGTTCACCGGCCTCCCCCTGCTTCACCAGATCGCCGTTCTCATCCACCACCTTGCATTCCCAGCCGTAACCGGGGATACCAATGGCGCCGACCTTGCTGATGTTCTCCACCCCCAGATGCACGCACCCGGGTCCCAGAGACTCGGACAGACCGTAATTCGTATCATACTGATGATTCGGGAAATATTCCTTCCAGCGGCGCACCAGAGACGGCGGCACAGGCTGCGCCCCGATATGCATCAGGCGCCACTGTGACAGCTCATAATCACTGATCTTCAAGTCCCCGCGGTCCAGTGCATCCAGGATATCCTGTGCCCACGGCACAAGCAGCCACACGATGGTACAGTGCTCCCTGGAAACCGCATCAAAGATGTATTCCGGCTTCGTCCCCTTCAGCAGTACTGCCCTGGAACCGGAGATCAGGCTGCCGAACCAGTGCATCTTGGCGCCGGTATGGTACAGCGGCGGGATGCAGAGGAACACATCGTCCCGGCTCGTACTGTGGTGGTTCTGTTCCACCTTGCAGGAGTGCATGAGATTGCTGTGCCGGTGCAGGATCGCCTTGGGGAAACCCGTCGTTCCAGAGCTGAAATAGATCGCTGCGTAATCATCGTCCTCAATACGTACTAACGGCGGCTGGGACGAGC
>JAFSYF010000088.1 GCA_017443695.1 Butyrivibrio sp. | reverse complement strand
GCATCGACAGGCTGAGCCAGATCAAGCCGGCCATCGATGCGATACTCACTTGGACTCCAGGCGAGCCGTTCCCGGAAGGCATCGGTGCGGAAGTGCCGGAGCTGGAGATAGCCACACTGCCGTCCAATCAGGGAAGCCTGGACGACCTTGACGATTATGGAGATACCTTTGAACCAGAAGACCCGTCCGAGCTGGCGGGCTTTTATGCTTTGGACGATCCGTCTGACTCAGACGAGTAGTCCGGGAAGGAGTACATGATGAACACAGGAGTACAGGAACGACCGAGGGGCATGGTTTTGTTTCCGCCCTTTTATCCTCGCTGCCGACACTGCGTGATCCGGAACGGGATACCGTACTGCGGTCTGTTCCACGATATGTCACGGTGCAGTCGTAACTGCCCATATGCAGAAGTCGCGCCGATCCACCTGCCGGGAAGGACGAGGGTATCCTTCGGAATCCTTGGATGCTGATGGAGGTGGGAGCTGTTGAAGTTTATACCGCATGAGTATCAGCGATACTGTATCGATTACATCAAAACACACCCTGTCTCGGCATTGTTCCTGGACATGGGCTTAGGGAAAACAGTGACGACATTGACGGCGCTCCGGGATCTGATGCTGGATGACCTCCAAGTCTCGAAGACTCTTGTAATCGCGCCTCTCCGGGTCGCACGGGATACATGGCCTGCCGAGGTCGAGAAGTGGGATCATCTGCATGATCTGGATGTCTCGGTCATCGTCGGCAACGTGAAGGAGCGGACGGCGGCGCTGAACCACGGAGCCATGATCTATGTGATCAACCGTGAGAACGTCAAATGGCTGGTCGAATACTATGAATCCAATGGACTGCGCTGGGATTTCGACTGCGTGGTCATCGATGAATTGTCATCCTTCAAAAATCATCAGGCGCAGCGATTTAAGTGGCTGCGGAAGATTCGGCCGTTCGTCAAACGCTGGGTCGGCTTGACCGGCACACCTACATCGAACGGACTTATGGATCTCTGGGCGGAGATCGGCATTCTGGACGGCGGCGAGCGACTCGGTCGTTTCATCGGCAGATACCGCGATGCCTACTTCAAAGCCGGAGCCATGAATCCACAGACAGGCGTGGTCTTCAGCTACATTCCTCGTCCGGGAGCGGAAGAGAAGATATATGAGCGCATCAACGACATCACGATTTCCATGAAGGCGCTGGACTATCTGGATATGCCGGAGTGTGTCTATGTGCGGCATGAGGTGGAGATGTCTAAGCCGGAGCGGAAGCTCTATGACCAGCTGAAGAAGGATCTCATCATCCCGTTGGAGGATGGGGACATCGACGCCAGAAATGCCGCCGCATTGTCGAACAAGCTCCTGCAGATGAGCAACGGTGCTGTGTATGACGAGTACGGAGAAACCAGAAACATCCACAGCAGAAAGCTAGACTGCCTGGATGATTTGATTGAAGCGGCGAACGGCCAGCCCGTGCTGATTGCCTATTGGTTCAAGCATGACCGCCAGCGCATTCTGGAGCATCTGATCGAAACCGGGTACGATCCCAGGGACATCCGGGAGAGCGAGGATATCAGGGATTGGAATGAAGGGAAGATCCCCGTTGCCCTGATCCATCCGGCTGGTGCCGGACACGGGCTCAATATCCAGGAAGGCGGCCACATTCTGATCTGGTTTGGGCTCACATGGAGCCTCGAACTGTATCAGCAGACGAATGCCCGGCTCTGGCGGCAGGGACAGAGCAGCACCGTAACGATCCATCATATCGTGACGAAAGATACGGTGGACG
>JAFSYF010000087.1 GCA_017443695.1 Butyrivibrio sp. | reverse complement strand
GGCACCCAGACCGGCTTCTGCTACAAGAGAGAGGGGGACATCCGGGTTCTCGTCAGTGACGGCCGCAGCGGCATCCGCCTCCTGGGCCCGAATGGCCGAGGCTGTCGTGACGGCATCAACCTCTGTTCCCCGCACCCGGAGGGAGACACAGAAACAGGCGCCCAACAGAGCGCCCCCCTCTTCATTCCCAGCGTGGTCTACGGCAAGGGCAAGGGCCGCCGTGCCATCCGCCTCCCCCTGATTCTGGACCCGGCGGACACCTACATGATCGAAGCCCTCGCCCGGCCCTTCCGTATCATCCGCATCCTCCGCCGCAATCATCACGGACGTGACCGCTATGACCTCCAGCTCACGGTTGATCTGGCGGATGATACGGCAACTCAGTGATCCCTACAGGAGTGCCAGCATATCCTCCTTGTTCAGGACAGTGGAGCTGATCTCACCGCCGGAGAGGACATCCTCCACCAGCTGGGACTTGGCGTCCTTGATCTTCTGTATATGCTCCTCCACCGTGCCCTGAACGATGAGCTCATAGACGGTGACGGTCTGGGTCTGCCCGATCCGGTGGGTTCTGTCGGTGGCCTGATCCTGTGCCGCCTGGTTCCACCAGGGATCATAGTGGATCACGATGTCCGCCGCCGTGAGATTCAGACCTGTGCCACCTGCCTTCAGGGAGATCAGGAACACGGGCACCTCGTCATTGGCAAAGGAGTCCACCATCTGCATCCGCTTCTCCTTGGACACGCCGCCGTCGATCCGGTGGTATTCGATCTCTGCTTCGGACAGCCTCCTGCCGATGATGTCCAGCATGGAGGTGAACTGGGAGAACAGCAGGAGCTTATGTCCCCCGGTGATGGCCTGCTCGATCAGCTCCAGACATGCCTCCAGCTTGGCACTTTCCCCGGTATAATTCTCATACAGCAGAGAGGGGTCACAGCAGATCTGCCGGAGTCCCGTAAGCTTTGCAAGGAACTGCAGCTTATCCGATTTGAACTCATCGGTACTGACCCTGTCCAGCATCTGGCGGATCTCCTCCGCAGAGGCATCGTAGAGCTGCTGTTGCTGTGCGTCCATCCGCACGGAGATCACTTCCTCCAGCTTATCCGGCAGCTCCTTCAATACCTGCTTCTTGAGACGCCGCAGGATGAAGGGATGTACCATCCGGCGCAGTCTCTCCAGCGCTTCCGTATCCTTCTGCGCAGCAATGGGCGTCTCGTAATCCTTCTGGAACTGATGATAGGAGAACAGGAAGCCCGGCATCAGGTAGTCCATGATGCTCCACAGCTCGCTCAGATAGTTCTCGATGGGCGTACCCGTCAGTGCCATCCGGAAGGCGGAATTGACCACCCGCACCGATTGTGAGGCCTGGGTCTTCTGATTCTTGACGAACTGGGCCTCATCGATGATCTCGTTGGCGAACCGGATCTCCTCATAGGCGGCAATATCACGCTTCAGGAGATCATAGGACGTGATCCAGACATCAATGTCCCCGCTCTCCTCGATGAGCTGCTGCCTGGTGGCCTGGTTGCCGGCGATCACTACACAGCTCAGTTCCCCTGTGTAGGTCTCCAGCTCCCGCTGCCAGTTATATACCAGGGAGGCGGGACAGACCACCAGGGTTCTCAGGTCATCGCCTGTCCTGCCATCCTGCTTCTCCGCCAGGAGGAAGGACAGGATCTGCAGCGTCTTACCCAGACCCATGTCATCCGCCAGGATGCCACCGAAGCCACAGCGCTTGAGCATACGGATCCATCGGAAGCCGTCTGCCTGATAGGGCCGCAGGATGCCGGAAAGCGATGCCGGTACCGAATCCGATGCGGTATCTGTCGTGTCCATCCGGCGCAGGAGCGCACGGTATTCCTCTGTGGCGTCAAAGGAGACATTCTCCCTGTTCTCCAGCGTCTCCTGCAGATACAGCGCCCGGAAGGCGGGAATCCGTATCTGCTCCGGATCTTTCTCCCCGTAGTTGTGGTACAGCTCCGACAACGCCTCCCAGGCGCCGTTGTCCTCCTCCAGGGCCAGGAACTCGCCGCTGCGGAGTCTGTAGTAGCGCCTGCGCTTGCGATAGGCACCCAGGATCTGAGCCACTTCATCGGGGGTGAGCGCCGCTCCCTTCAGAGACATGGTCAGTTGTCCGGACTGTACCGACACGCCGACTCTCAGTCCGGGCAGGGAACGGACCCGACTCCGGTGCAGACGATCCGATGCCATCACGGTCCCCAGTTCCTCCAGACGGGGCAGCGTCGTCCGCATGAAGTCGAACAGCTCTTCTTCAGAGAGCTCGGAGATCAGCGCATGGGTCGACGGATCCAGCCGCTGGAACATCTCCGGGAGCATCCCGGCGACGACAGATTCCGCCCCGGCGTTACGCCGGACGGCGTCCGTCTCATTGTCATACAGGTGACATTTGAGGTCCTGTCGTTTGTACACGGCACAGGGAACACAGGAGAGCACACCCTCCGAGGGGAGATCCAGCTCGAAGACGAATTCCGGCTGTTCCTTCTCATAGTTGTCCAGATCCAGCCCCTTGGTGACGACAGTTCCATATTTCTGGAAAATGGGCAGGAGATTACGGCAGACCAATCCAATCTCCGATTCCCGGATGTACATCTCCTCCTCTGTCCATTCCAGCATGGACAGCAGCTCCTGCGCCTGCTGCGTTCCGGATACATGCACGCGGAAGAGTCCCTCTGTGTCGGTCAGGTACAGATTGTTGCCGGTACCGTACAGATAGTCCGTATCCGAGATCTTCAGCGTTGCGCCGTAAGCCTTCTTGCGCAGCAGGATCCGCAGACCCTTACGGTCCAGATGGACATCCAGGAGTCTGCTGCCTGACAGAGGATTATCCACCGTCAGCGACATACCGTCACACAGGGCCATGAAGTTATCAAACTCCGGCCCGGCCAGAATCATGTAGCGGTGATCACCGCCCTCCCCTGCGAAGGGAGAGCTGGCCAGGAGATCCTTACTGAAGGCAGTCCATTGATCCGCCATGAAATCCAGAAGTCTGCCGGAGCGAGGGTCGAAGCATCGCCGACCCAGCTGGTAGTCGGTTTTGCCGACGCTGTAGATCTCTTCCCTGATGTAGACCGCCAGAAAGCCCGGCAGATCCTTGACGAGATGCAGGCGTTTTCCGACATACCCGATCTGCAGTCCCACCATCATACGCCTGGAGGCTCTATACAGCGTAAAGGAGGCCTGCAGGGGTGTGACATTCTGTGCTGCTTCTTTCCATACGGGCAGCGCACCCTCATCGTTTCCCTGGAGCAGGGAGAGGAGACGCCCATCTGTGCGCTTGAGCACGCCCGGCTGGAAGGGATCCTCCACATTGACCATATTCCGGAGCAGTGTCTCCACCCGGGTGCCCCGCAGGCAGTCCTCTCCCTGCTGTTTTGTGATATAGGCGGTATACAGTGCCGCTGTGTGTATGCAGCCGTACAGATCTCTTGTGAAATCTGCGCAGTCACAGCTGGCTTCGCAGATCATCCCGCTTTTTGCATGGATCCGGAGGCTGACGTTGTGACCCTTGCCGGCGTGCTTGATCCGTTCCTCCGTCCATTTGCCGGATACGGTGATGGTTTCCTTTCCGGGGAAGAGCTCGCCGTACAGGGAACCGGCAGCGCTGCGGTTCTCCTTGCAGCTGTAATCCGTCAGATCACCGGCGAAGAACAGCTCCGCCCCCCGGCCCAGTTCCTCCTCTGTAAAAGCAGATAGATATGCTGAAGTGTTCATTTTTTTCCACGCCTCCGCTTGGCAGCTTTTCTTTCCTTCTTTTCTTCCTCTTCCAGTTCGATTGCCCACTGCTGTTCCAGGAACCGCTTCTTTACGTCCGCCGGTGCATTGTTCATGGAATAGCCGTTCAATGCCATAAGCGGCAGATCATCCCGCTCATCGAGCAGGATCTGCCGGATGTTGTCGAGAATGCTCTGTGAGTTGGAGATCCAGCTCAGGCGGTACAGCTTGCTCCTGATCAGTTCCAGCGTTTTATCAACATCGCCGGCCTGACGCAGGAGATGGAGGGCATCCGTATAGATATCCCGCGCATTGTCGCTTCTGTCATGATAGTAGTAGCCGGTGTAGGAGAATTGTTTAATGAACGTCATCAGCTCTCCGCCGCCGTCGACGGAGAAGTTCACATCCTGTTTCAAGAGCTTTTCCAACAGTTGTTGCCCGGGCTGGAAGAAGATGTCTGGCGCCGGCTGGAGACGGTGCACGGTTGCTGCATCTCTGGCGTTGATCACCTCAGTGTAGCGCAGGAGACCATCCGTCAGTGGCTCGAAGGGCAGGTGGATTCTTCCGGAGACCAGTCTGTCGTAATAGTCATCCGCCTGCTCCGGTGATAAGGCGTTGTCTGGAATGAGCTGCAGTACCGCATGGAATTCCTGCCGGCTGACGATACCGTAGAGCCGGCCCGCGGCGAGCATGGCATTCTTCGCGGTCTTATCCAGGAGGAAGGCGGTCTCTGCCTCTGTTCCATACCACTCGGCATAATAGTCCAGCAGCTCAGAAGCCACCTTCCAACCCTCTTTGGGCATGATCTCCAGCAACCCGAGGTTGTACAGTAAATCCAGTGCATCCGCCCAGTCGACTTCATCGTCCGGATCTTCGCTGGTGGCAAAGTCCTGGAAGTTAAGGAATTCCTCGAGGGTCATCTTCTCGAAGAGACCCTTTAAGAAGTCCCTGTCGTATTTGCGGCACAGTGCCCGGATGAGATCCGGCTTGCGCATGCTGCTGTCCCGGTAGATCTGGTAGTAATCCACGAGATACTTAAGATCCTCCAGCTTCGTGCGGGTCAGCAGTACCTCCATAGGGACACCGTTTTTGCCATTGAGCTCGGGGTTTGCGGTTTCGGGCGCAAAATGACGCCGCATGGCATTCTCAGCCTTGGACCGGTCGAGCAGAAGCGCATGTTTGAAGAAATAGGTGTTTTTACCTGCCTGAACGGCCTCTGTCTGAAGGAGGGCCTGGTGGATGGCATTGATCTCTCCGATATCCCACACCCCTTCCGGCAGTTGCAGGCCATAGCCGCTGGTTACTACAGGAAAGGGCGGCTTCTCTGCGCCGGCATCCTTCTCAGCGATGACGGTCAGAATCAGGGAAAGCGGTGCGCTGGTACGTTTTGCTTTTGTGTCCTTCGGGGACAGCAGGATCTGCAGGTGGTCTCCCTCATGGAGAAATTGCGCAACAGGCAGCGCCGGGTCGGTGATCTCCTCTTCATCCTTGAGGATGTGGCCTTCGGCCGAGTCGCAGCCGATGCTGATGCATACGGCGGCCAGCAGATCCCCTGCCATCGTATCCGCCGGCAGCAGCAGCTCTCTGTATATCAACGGGTTGGAGCGCTCCACCCGGATTTCCGTTATCAGAACTTTTGTTTGATCCATTGCGCATGAGTCTCCGATCATTTGTAGGGTGCAGTACTGCTTCGTAGAAACTGTCCAGTCGCTTCACATATTCCATGAACCGTGGCAACCGGACGGATCAGGTGTCTTTGTGGAAGTTCTCTATGTCGATAAACCTGTTCAGCTCTTCCAGCATCATGGTTTTATCCACATAGATTGGTGCCTTGAGAAAACCACGGAAGTTCTCATTTCCCGGATTTAAGTATATACCCATAACTGCTGCTGCGCCTCCTGCGTTTCAGTATAACACAGACGGAAGAGTGCTTCAAATACGGGCTGACAATTCAATGCTGACAAAGCGCCGAATAGAGGGAGATGGCAGTATGCGGACAGGAGGAAAAGGAACAGTCAGACACGCGGAATTGCTACTGGCGCATTGTATCCGGGCAGGGTTTTTGCTATACTCTAATTTTATATGAGCAGTAACAGAGATTCTTGTCGCGGAGGCAGCAGGGGGAGAGCTATGGTGAAAGAGCAGCTGCATTTTATTCTGACCGAGCAAGGGTTCGTGCCTGAACGTCGGACAGAGATGCTCTCGGAAGAAATGGAGGAGTGGGAGGAGCGTTTCTTTACAGACCGCTATCAGGCGCTGTATGATCTGAGCTTTGAAGAGCGTCCACGTTGGCTGGATGCCGCGGGGACTTTTCTGTATGCGATTGCGGACAGCTTCCAGCGGACTCTCATGCGCAGTCCGGATCTGGAGCTGGCCAGAGGAAAACTGGAGCTTGAGCCGGAGGAGGATGAGCTGCGTCTACTGTCCTGTTCCATACCTTTCGTTCCCGGGGCGGAGTATGTGGATGAAGCATGGATCAGCGGGATATTTCACAATCTGCTGCAGATCTATGCGGACGAGGTCTCTTCCTATGATGGCTCCATAGCTCTCTATCTGGCCGGAAAGAGTCAGCAGCTCAAGGTGCCGGAACGGATCTTCTTCCATCTGGTGGAGCATGAAGAGGACGAAGAGTGTCCCTTTGCTTTTCTGGCGACCTATGCGACGAAGATCCCTGGACGCGGACGCGGGCATCGGACAAGGATTGTACATAAACCCCTGCGTTACGCACTGACAGAGTATCAGAACAGTAGAGACAAATTGCTGGAGCTGCTCTCCTGTATGGATGGTGCCACAAGAGTTTCTCCGCTGATCAGGCAATTCGTCGGGAGTGGTGAGATGTTTCATCCGCTCAGACTCACCGCGGATGAAGCATGGCAGTTCCTGAGGGATGTAGAGGCAATCGAGCAGACGGGGATTATCTGTCGCATACCCAACTGGTGGAGGAGACACACAGGCAGTGTTGCCATGAGTGTGAAGCTTGGAGACGAGTCTCCAGCCATGTTCGGCCTGGAGAGTCTGATTTCCATGAAGCCGGAGCTGACGGTGGATGGCGTGCCGTTGACTGCTGAGGAGATTGAACAGCTTCTGGCACAGACGGAAGGACTGGCATTTCTGAAGGGTCGATGGATAGAGGTAGATCGTGTCCGTCTGCAGGAGCTGCTGGATACCATGGCTGGCTATGAGGGAGAAATCACGCTCTTAGAGGCATTGCGCATGGGGCTGGAGAATGGGGAGAATGATCCGGACATCGGACCGATCGTAACCAATGGTCAGTGGCTGTCAGGATTCCTCGGTAAACTCCGCTCTCCCTCCAGGCTGGAGGAGCTCTCTGTGCCGGAAACCCTCCATGCAACACTCCGCCCATACCAGCAGAGCGGTTATGCTTGGCTTTCCTATATGTACGAGTTGGGGCTGGGTGCATGTCTCGCTGATGATATGGGACTGGGCAAAACGATACAGATCCTGACTTTTCTTGAAAACAGGCGGCAGCAGAATCCGGATATGCGTGTTCTGTTGGTGGTGCCGGCATCCCTGTTGGGCAACTGGCAGCGGGAGGCAGAGAAGTTTACTCCGGATATGCCACTGCAGATCCTCCATGGCGGAGGCCGGGCCACGGAGGAGCAGGCGCAGACACCAGTTTTCCTTACCATTACGACCTATGGCATGACACATCGTATAGAGGCGCTCTCTCAGATAGAGTGGGACTGCCTCATTCTGGATGAAGCGCAGGCGATCAAAAATCCGGGTTCCAAACAAACCAGACAGATCAAGAAATTACACAGCCGGATGCGGATTGCTCTGACAGGAACGCCCATTGAGAACGATCTGACCAACCTGTGGTCGTTGTTTGATTTCCTGGATAAGGGATTGTTGGGCGGTTCCGCTGAATTCGGCGATTACTGCAGGGGACTCTCCAGCCATCCGGAGGGATACGCAAGACTGAAGGCGATGATTTCTCCATTCCTTCTGCGCAGAGTCAAGACCGATAAATCCATCATCTCCGACCTGCCGGATAAGATGGAACAGGTGGATTTTGTCGGATTATCCAGGAAACAGGTGGTGCTCTATCGTAAATTTGTGCAGGAGCTGGAGAGAAAGCTGCAGGATAAGCTCAGCAAGATGGAACGCAGGGGCTTGGTGCTGGCCTCTCTGACCAGATTGAAGCAGATCTGTAATCATCCGGACCAGTACCTGGGCCAGGAGGCTTATGAGGAGAAGGACAGCGGTAAATTCGGAATGCTCCGTGAGATCTGCGAGACCATTTATGATAAGAGGGAACGAGTACTGATCTTTACACAGTTTAAGGAGATTATCCCGTACCTGGATGATTTTCTTGCACAGATCTTCCATCACAAGGGTCTTACTCTACACGGAGGGACGGCACCAAAGACCAGAACCAGGCTGGTGGAGCAGTTCCAGGGGGATGAGTATGTTCCCTATATGGTGATTTCTTTGAAAGCGGGAGGTACCGGTCTGAATCTGACAAAGGCCAGTCATGTGATTCATTTTGATCGCTGGTGGAATCCGGCGGTTGAAAATCAGGCAACAGACCGTGTCTACCGAATCGGACAGGAGAAGCGTGTCATCGTGCATAAGCTGGTCTGTCAGGGTACCATCGAGGAGAGGATCGATGCTCTGCTGGAGTCCAAAAAGGAACTGGCAGAGAATGTCATCGGTACCGGCGGGGAGAAGTGGATCTCCGAGATGGACAATGACGAACTCCTGTCGATGCTGCGGTTGGAGAGGTAGGAATTCATGGCCAGAAAGACATACTACGATACGGAGACTGTTTTCGAACAACCATCGGAGGAATTGCTGCAATCCGGTGCTCGCGAGACGGCCAGACGTGCCAGAGCCAGGGGGCAGGTACTGGAGCCGGTTGTCGTCAGGGGCAGGATCATCGCCCACAGCTGGTGGGGCAGGGCCTGGTGCGAGAATCTGGAGCGATACGCAGATTATGAGAGCCGTTTGGAACGGGGCAAGAGATATTTGAGAACCGGGGCGGTCGTGGACTTGAAGATCCTGCCGGGCAAGGTGACTGCCAAGGTGCAGGGTCGGCGCAAGAATCCATATAAAGTGGAAATCCGTATCAGTCCTGTCAATGAAGAGCGCCTGGATCGGATCATGGAGATGTGCGGCAGCAGGATTGGAGATCTAGACCGGCTGCTGAAGGGCGATTTTCCGGAGGAATTCAAGGGGAGCTTTCTGGGGGAGGAGGGGTTGTTCCCGACACCCAGGGAGATCGCATTTGGCTGCAGCTGCCCGGACTGGGCATTGATGTGCAAGCATGTGGCGGCTGTTCTCTACGGAATCGCTGTACGGTTTGATGAGGATCCGCTGTTGTTCTTCCGGCTGCGTGGGATTGATGTGGATCGGTTTGTCACGGTGACGCTCCAGAACAGCGCGGAACAGATGCTGGCAAACGCAGATGTAGACAGCCCGCGGATACTCCGGTTCGATGGCTGGGAGGGATTGTTTGGTATCCTGTAGAAGATAGAGAGGTGGGCAGTATGGGACGGATCAGGTGTCTTTGTGGAAGTGTTCGATGCGGCAGGTGTGAGTTTTGTCCTTCTCATCGTAGTTCACGCCGACGAAGAGGAGACCGCCGCGGTAGTCCTGCAGGGAATCAAAGTAGCGCCTGTCACGGATCTGGTCAATGGCGCTCTGGAGCGCGTCCTCGTTGTTGTAGCTGCGGTTGCTCGTGACGTGGATATGGCTCTCATCCAGCGCCTTTGCCACAGTCTCTTCATCCCCCTTGAGGGTGGCGTCGAGGAGCTCTCTGGAGGATTTGATGATCCGGTCCGTTGTTTCATAGTCGCTCATCACCGCAACCGCATTGGCCCATTCCCTGCGGATCTCCAGATTGGGGATTCTGCAGCTCTCGTCCTCTTCATTATAGGCGAGATACCCGATATGAATCAGATAGGTCAGCGCATCATCGAGCGTGGCGAACTGATCCATGGTGTTGAGGTACTGCGACACGTTGACAGGGACGCTCTCTCCCGCGAGCATCCGGATCACCGCATCCTTTGTTCCACGGAAGTTCGCTTCCAGCCGGTCATTGATGACGCGGTAGGAAGAGGTTTTCCCCCAGTAGTTGGAGAAGGTCTTCTTCTGAATGCATTTCACTACGGATTCCGGGTTGTAAATCTCATAGCTGTGTTGACGATATCCGTCGTACCACCGACGGCAATCCGCATAGTTCACGGCATATGTCGCGCAGAGATTCTGTACCTCCTCTGAGGTAAATCTCATTTCCCGGATTTAAGTATATACCCATAACTGCTGCTGCGCCTCCTGCGTTTCAGTATAACACAGACGGAAGTGTGCTTCAAACGCGGTTAACATGTCCGGATGGTTATGGTAGAATGGGGAAACAGATGAATAAAACGTTGAATGAAGAGGGGGCAGTATGGGACGGATCATTATCCAAGAGGAGACGACGAAGCGGCCGGTCAGTCTGATCGGCAAGGAGGCCGGTGTATGCTGGGGCGGTGATATAGAGGATCCCGCGCGCAACTATAAGCGGGGCATGGACTGTATCGTGTCCGGGCACGGACGCACGATGGAGTATCCGCAGATCTACATGGTGATTGACGGCTACTCCGCCAGAGTGATCCGCGAGCTCTACACCCATATCGCCGGGGGGCCTACCAGGCTCCAGGCATCGACGCGCTACATCAACTATGAGCAGGGCTATGCCTATATCACCCCGCCTGCCATTGCGGGGAATCCGGAGGCGGTGAAGATCTACACGGAGGCCCAGGAAGCGATACAGCAGAGTCTGCGGCAGCTGGAGGCGCTGGGGGTGCCCAGAGAGGACTCGGCGATGCTGCTGCCCCTTGCGATGGAGACCAGAGTGGTGCTGCGTACCAATCTGCGTAATCTCATCGATATGTCCCATCAGCGGCTGTGCTCCAGAGCCTATTGGGAGTTCCGGGCACTGATGAAGGATATGATCGAGGCACTGACGGCCTACGGTGCGGACGCCCCAGCCGTAGATGATCAGACGGTCCCCGCCAATGAGTGGGCGGCGCTTGCACCCTACTTCGTCCCCAAGTGCGAGCTCACCGGCTTCTGTGAGGAGAAGAAGAGCTGCGGCCGCCGCCCGAAGCGGTAGAGCAGCAGTGAACGCAGAAATAAAACCAGGTCCCATACGAGACCTGGCCTTTTTCGTTATTATTTTCTCTTGTAATTCAGCTTATCCGCGCCGTACGTATGAATGAATGTTTGTTCATCGATTGTCTCCATGCTTTCACGGAAGAAAAATGATGTTGGGGTCAAAAATGATACCCCGGATTGTTTCGTGCTTCGCACTCCCACAATCCGGCCCACCATTCGCATTCCACGGGGCCCCTGCCCCGCTTCATGCTCATGTTGGGGCGGGTCATAAAGCCTCTCCACCACTTGCGAGCAAGCTCGCTGTGGTGTCGGGCTTTTGACCCTGGTATCATCAGATTCCTTCTATAAAGGGATCCCGGTAGATGAGGTAGCCATCCTGGGTGTCCACCAGGATCAGGCCGCAGGCAGACAGGGGTACATCAATGGCGCGCCCCTCATGAATCACGATATACATGCACTGGGATTGTCTGCTGGCCGCCAGCAGATCCTCCGCACAGATGACCTCAGATTTCTCAAAGATCTCGTGCAGTTCATTGTAATAACCCCACTGAGAGGCGATGATCTCCCGCCCATAGGGCATCAGGATATCCGTGTCATATTGACGGACGAAGTGCACCAGCTCCGCGGGAAACAGCGCACGCACCCGCGGCGATCCCTCCGGCGGGGAGATCACATCGCACACATGGATGACGGACTGCGGGATATGATAGAGATTCTCCGCACGGGTGACATAGGTATTGCGGTAGACCAGCCGGCCGCTGATAATGATGAGCGCACTGCAGAGAACGAGCCCCGCGCGGGGATGGCGGCGAAACAGCCGGCAGCCGCCGTATGCAAGCAGCGTCCCCCAGGGAATCATCCACAGGATCCGGTAATAGGTATCCCCCTCCCCCAGGAGGCGGACGAAAACCTTGCGTGTCAGCGGACAGAAATAGGCCACAAGCAACAGCGCGCTGCAGACCGACAGGGGCAGCTTGATCCGCCAGTCATCCTTGGAGACCAGCAGATAGACGAGCACCGCAATGGCAGCCAGGATCCACCATCCCTGCCCGACATAATTCTTGAAGATCACATAGCTTTCCATGAAGATGCCGTACATCACTACTCCTTATCACCCATGCCGCACAATAACAGGTAGGCTCCCTGCCCCCAGGGATAGGCACCGTAGACCTGTCTGTGGACACCGATATCTTCACAGGCGGACAGTGCGCCCAGAACGTGACCGCGGTTGTCCAGAAACTGCGCCTCTATCGTCTGACGGGCCTGTGCCAGGGATGCTGCATCCCCGCCCGCACAGGCCATCGCCCAGTGGATCATGCCGCTGGCACTGGTATCCGTGGGTCCCGCCATGCAGGGC
Organism: Butyrivibrio sp.; assembly: GCA_017443695.1. GTDB lineage: Bacteria > Bacillota > Clostridia > Lachnospirales > Lachnospiraceae > Butyrivibrio. The sequence goes on along the minus strand of JAFSYF010000087.1, from coordinate 24,395 downwards.
AGTGCCCAGGAAAAGAGCCCGTTCCGACGTACATAAGACCTGACACAGGCCTGCAGCTCCTCATACCAGCGGCGCAGCTCCTGATCCGTCCCGTCGTCCGATATAAAATAGGCAGCCAGTCCCATCATCAGCCAGCCAACGGCGCGGCCCCATCCGATGATCCCAAGCCCGTCCGCCTGGTCTGCCGCCTCCCTGTATTCATATGCGTGATAGGGCAGCCCGCTGCGGGCATCCATGCCGAAACGCCGGAACAGATGGAGCTGTGCCTGTGCCAGCTCCCGTGCGCGCGCCGCCTCCTCTGCATCGGATCTCAGCAGACAGTACTGGCTGTACCGGGAGAGGAACAGTGCCGTCTGCCCCACGCCGTCTGCAAAGATCTTATGATCCCCACGCACCGGGTGGTAGATGATGGCACCGAGCGCATCCCGGGGCGCCTCCAGGCAGTACCGTCCAATACGGGACACCGCCGTATGGAAACGTGCCACCGTCTCCTGCTGGCCCCTGGCACTAAGCCTTTTGGTCAGCTCCATCAGCGCAGTCCCCGCCAGAACATCATCGATGTGCCGCAGAAGTCCGTGGTCCCGCGTCAGCCACCAGTCAAAATGCGCACACAGCGCCTCGTCAATCATTTCAGACTGCGCCTGGGAGGGTGCTGTACCGGAGACAGCGGACAGTCCCAGCATCAGAAGGCCGGCAGGCCAGAACATGGGATCACGTTCCGCGCCACCGCGTCCCACCAGCTGTTTGGCCAAGGCTTTGGCCCGTGCACCGGCAGACGGTATGCGTAGATCTGTCAGCTGTGCACAGCCGGCAGTAACGGCCTGCGGGTTCATTTTGCTTCCTCCGGCGGCGGATTCTTCTGATACAGATAGTAGGTATGGGTCACGCCGGCCAGTGTCTGGGTCTCCTCCCGCAGCAGCGTATATCCCTCCGATGCCCGCTCCTCCGGGGTGTCCCGGGACAGCAGGAAATCTGCGCGTCCCTCATGGATCCAGTCGGACTGTACCTGCCGCACCTCGTCCAGATGGATCGTCTGGGTCTGGAAGAAACGGCAGTCGGGCACGATGTCACAGACGGTATAGAGTCCGGCATCGAAGCAGTTCACATTTAAGAGGGTGGGCGTATCCACCCCGCTTTGTCTGATGGCATCCCGGAAATGCGTCAGCCACAGATCCTCCTCCTGTACCGAAGCATAGGGGAGGTTGGGTGTGAGCACCAGTGTGGTACCGATACCGGAGAGGATGAAAACCGCCGTCAGGAACAGGCCCAAACGCCCATACTCAAACAGCTTGTCCATCAGTCTGCCAATGACCAGCAGACCGCAGATCGCCCAGATCGTCAGCGGCAGGGAATAGTACAGCAGGCCCACACCACCGATGAAGATCCCCAGCATGGTGAAGAAGCAGGACAGCGCCGTATTCAGATATTCCCAGATGACCGTCTCCGAGGTCTCCCCTGTATTGAAGGGGTCAAAATCCCGTTTGATGAGACAGAACACGATGAACAGCAGCGGAACGATGAGGCCAACGGCCAGGATCCCGAAGACAACCGGATTATAGCTGAAGTGATCCCGCAGCAGCGCACCGATACGCTCGATCCGCTCCGGTAGGGTCAGACGCTCACTGTAGACAAACAGATTCAGATACAGATATACATGGAGCCAGTCTGTAACCGCCCTGTTCCAGAGGAAATAGATGAGGCCGGGGAGCGTTGTGAGGCACATGCCCGCCAGAAAGACACCCCAGCGCAGGAAAACATGCAGGATCCGTCCGGGCAGCGTGTAGCCGTTCTCGCGGGCGCAGAGAACTCCCAGACTGGTCATCAGAACGAAGGCAAATCCGATCCCCAGGGAGTTGAACTTGATATTCAGAATGATCCCGGAGAGCAGCCCCGCCTGCAATACGGGAGGCAGCGGGATCATCCGTGGGTATTCCTTATGAAAATACCGCATGGAGAGATACAGCAGCCAGGAACAGCAGGGCAGCATGAATTCCTCCGCGCTGCCCCCCCAGTAGAAGCAGGTGGAGCAGACCGTGAGACCACCCAGGATGGTCGTCAGCGCCAGAGACGTCCGCGGATGCACATAGAGCATGAAGATCCGCGCCACCGCCAGCAGGTGCAGCGTCATGGCCAGGATCTCCAGAATCCACACCCCCAGGAAGCTGGTGCGGCTTACCAGGGCCGCCAGCGCATAGAGCATATACAGCAGGATCCCCTTCTGATCGAAGAGGTCACGGTAGGGTACCCGCCCTGCCCACATGCTTTTGCCCACCGTCAGATAGCTGTTGGCATCATCCCAGTTATTAAAGGGATACAACGGCGAGGACCGGCTGCAGATCGTGATAAGCGCCGATGCCGTCAGCAGGCAGAACAGCAGAACCGGGAGGCGCTGCTTCTGCGTGCTGTCTGTCTGTGTCTGTCCGATGCGCAGTCCCTGAAACAGGGACTGACTCCGATTCATGTATTCCATTCCGCCATTCATATCATCATCATATCACAATCCTGCCCTCTCGTGTTATACTTTACCCATGGCAACTGTCAGCAGAAAAAAACGCGCCGCAGTCAACATCCTCTTCGGCTACATCGGTCAGCTCGTTACGGCGCTTGCCTCATTTGCACTCCGCAAGCTGTTCATCCTGCGCCTCTCCGAGACCCTGCTGGGAGTCAACGCGGTCTATACGAATATCCTGACCCTGCTGTCCATGGCGGAGCTGGGGATCGGCACGGCACTGAATTTCCAGCTCTATGGCCCCGTGGCCCGCGGGGAGACGGAGACCGTCAAGAGCTATATGCGGCTCTACCGCAGGGCGTACCACCTCATCGCCATGGTGGTGGCGGTGCTGGGTCTGCTGGTCATTCCCTTCCTGCCTGTGATCTGCAAAGGGGCGGACAATCTCACGAGGCGGGAACTGACGCTGTATTATCTGATCTTCCTGTTCAACACCGTCAGCACCTATTTTGTTTCCTATAAATACAGCCTCGCCGGCGCGGAACAGCGCAATTACATCCAGACCAATATCCAGAGCATCACCCGGGTGATCACGGTGGCTGCGCAGCTGGTGATCCTCTTCACCACCGGGAGTTTTCTGCTTTTCCTGCTGACGGATGCGGGTGTGCAGCTGATATCCAAGATCTTCGTCAGCTTCTATTTGAACCACCGGTACCCCTGCCTCACAGACCGGGAGGTGGCGCCCCTGCCCGCCGCAGTCAGGCAGGAGGTGTTCACACAGACCAAGGCCCTGGTGCTGCACCGTGTCGGCGATATGCTGCGGCTCCAGACGGATACGGTGCTGATCTCCTCCATGATCCAGGTGACGGTGGCCGGCCGGGTGGACAACTACACCCTGGTGGTGGGGACGGTTTCCAATTTCGTGAACATCGCCTTCAACAGCCTGATCACCAGTCTCGGCAACCTCGTCGCGACAGAGGGCAGGAAGAGACAGTATGAGGTATTCGGGGTCTACCGTTTCTGTGCGGCCTGGATCTATGGCTTCGCCAGTGTGGGCTTCCTGGTGCTCCTGACACCGCTCATCCGGCTGTGGCTTGGTGAGGCCTGGCTACTGCCTGCAGCGGCGGTAGGGCTGTATCTGGTGGATTTCTATTTCAAGGGGGAGCGCGTGGTGCTGTCGAACTTCAAGACGGCGGCCGGGGTTTTCAGTCAGGACCGGTATCTGTCGATGCTGCAGGGCATCGTCAATCTGATCCTCTCCATTCTGCTGGTGCAGCGCATCGGACTCACCGGCATCTATGTGGGAACCGTGGTCAGCGGGCTGATCGCCAACGTGACCAAGCCCGTCATCATCTACAGGGCCTGCTTCGCGCCGGCGCATACGGCAGATACAGACTGGAACGGCGCCTCTGCGGGCAGTTATTTCCTGGATTCCGTCCGTTTCCTGATCGTCACGGCATCCGTTTACGGTATCTGTTATTTCCTGCGGCAGTATGTGATGCCGGTGCCCACCATCCCGTCCTTCCTGCTCATGATGGTGCTGATCACCATCCTGTTCAACGGTGTCTTCCTGCTGGTCTTCGGACGGACAACCCAGGCGAAATATCTGTGGGGCGTTCTGGGCAGGGTGATGAAAAGGTAACATTACTGGTCCCGTGGATCCCTCAGATGGTTCGCGAGCTTGCGACAGCGCGAGCAGGCCGTCTGGGGGAATTCACGGGACCAGGCGCCCGGAATCAGTTCAGGCCGCCTGTGGAACGGAAACCGCGAAACAAATGTTCGATTTCTGTGTACAAGTCCCGGTTTTTCTGCTATACTGAGGGTGACGGTTTTCCCTTTTTTACATATATATTGGAGAGAAGCAGATGCAGAAGCTGGACGTGCATGACTATATCCGGGTGCGGGGCGCCCGGGAGCATAATCTGAAGAATGTGGACGTGGACATCCCCCGGGGGTCGTTAACGGTTTTTACCGGCCTGTCCGGTTCGGGCAAGTCGTCGCTGGCGTTTGATACGATCTTCGCCGAGGGGCAGCGCCGCTACATGGAATCCCTCTCCTCCTATGCCCGGATGTTCCTGGGACAGATGGACAAGCCGGATGTGGAGAAGATCGAGGGACTCTCACCCACCATTTCCATCGATCAGAAGTCCACGAACCGCAACCCGCGTTCCACGGTGGGCACGGTGACGGAGGTCTATGACCACTTCCGTCTGCTGTTCGCCCGCATCGGGGTCCCGCACTGTCCGAAATGCGGCAGGGAGATCCGCCGCCAGAGTGTGGACGAGATGGCGGATCAGATCCTGGCGCTGCCAGCGGATACGAGGCTGCAGATACTGGCACCCGTTGTCCGGGGCAAAAAAGGAGAGCACGCCAAGGTGTTCGACCGGGCCAAGCGGGCGGGATATGTCCGAGTCCGGGTGGACGGCAGCCAGTATGATCTCTCGGAGGAGATCCGTCTGGACAAGAACATCAAGCACAGCATTGAAATCATCGTGGATCGTCTGGTCATCCGGGAGGATCCGGAATCCCTGCGGACGAGGCTGACGGATTCCATCGAGAGCGCACTGGCACTGGCAGAGGGGCTGCTGACAGTGGATATCGTGGGCAGCAGACAATCAGCAGCCGCAGTAGATGGCCCGGAGGGCGCAGCTGCGGATCCTGAGTCGGGACAGCCCAGGGAGCTGACCTTCTCCCAGAGCTTCGCCTGCCCGGACTGCGGGATCTCGATCCCGGAGATAGAACCCCGGAGCTTCTCCTTCAACAATCCCTACGGTGCCTGTCCTGAATGCTTCGGTCTGGGCTATAAGATGGAGTTCGACGAGGATCTGATGATCCCGGACAAAGCCCTGTCCCTGAACGACGGTTGCATCATCGTTCCTGGATGGCAGTCCTCCAATAAGGAAGGCAGCTTCTCCAACGCGATGCTGCAGGCACTGGCGAAGGCGTATCATTTCAGTCTCGATACCCCTTACGAGCAGCTGCCGGATCAGGTCCGGCGCATGCTGATCCATGGGGCGGACCGTACCGTGACGGTGCATTACAAGGGCCAGCGCGGTGAGGGCAACTATCCGATCAAGTTCGACGGCCTGATCCGTAATGTGGAGCAGCGTTACCGGGAGACCGCCTCCGAGAGTATGAAGGCGGAATATGAGGAATATATGCGCGTCACCCCCTGTACGGCATGCGGTGGGCAGCGTCTGCGGCCGGAATCCCTGGCTGTCACGGTGGATGACCGCAACATCTATGAGGTGACCACCCTCTCCATCCGGGATCTCCATGACTATCTGCAGGGGATGCGGCTCACACCGCAGCAGCAGAAGATCGGGGAACAGGTGCTGAAGGAGATCCGCGCCCGGGTGGGATTCCTGATTGATGTGGGGTTGGACTACCTGTCTCTGTCACGGGCCACAGCCACCCTCTCCGGCGGGGAGGCGCAGCGGATCCGTCTCGCCACGCAGATTGGTTCCGGTCTGTGCGGGGTATGCTATATTCTGGATGAGCCCAGCATCGGCCTGCACCAGCGGGACAACGACAAGCTGTTAAACACACTGAAGAATCTGCGGGATCTGGGCAACACGCTGATCGTTGTGGAGCATGATGAGGATACCATGCGGGCGGCGGATTACATCGTGGACGTGGGCCCCGGTGCCGGCTCCCATGGCGGAGAGATCGTCGCTGTGGGTACCGCGGAGGAGATCAGTCAGGTGGAGGCCTCTGTCACGGGACAGTACCTGCGGGGTGCCCTGACGATACCGGTACCTGACGAGCGCAGAACACCCACCGGGTGGCTCACGGTACGCGGGGCCCAGGAGAACAATCTGCGCAAGATTGATGTACGGATCCCCCTGGGGGTCATGACGGTGGTGACGGGTGTCTCGGGATCCGGCAAGAGCTCGTTGATCAATGAGATCGTCTACAAGCACCTGGCCAGGGACCTGAATCGCGCCCACTGTATCCCCGGCAGACATAAGGGGATCGATGGCATCGAGCAGCTGGACAAGGTCATCGCGATTGACCAGTCCCCCATCGGCCGGACTCCCCGGTCCAATCCGGCAACCTATACCGGCGTCTTTGATATGATCCGGGATCTCTACGCGGGCACCCCGGATGCCAAGGCCAGAGGTTACAGCAAGGGGCGGTTCTCCTTTAATGTCAAGGGCGGGCGCTGTGAAGCCTGCGGTGGCGATGGCATCATCAAGATCGAGATGCATTTCCTGCCGGATGTCTATGTGCCCTGTGAGGTCTGCGGCGGTAAGCGGTACAACAGAGAGACGCTGGAGGTGCATTATAAAGGAAAGAGCATCTACGATGTGCTGGATATGACCGTGGAGGAGGCATTGGATTTCTTCCAGAACATCAGGGCCATCCGGCGCAAGATCCAGACCCTGTATGATGTGGGTCTGGGTTACGTCAAGCTGGGACAGCCCTCGACAGAGCTCTCCGGCGGAGAGGCGCAGCGGATCAAGCTGGCCACAGAGCTGTCCAAGGTGGGTACAGGCAGGACGATCTATATCCTGGATGAGCCCACGACGGGGTTACATTTCGCCGATGTGGCCAAGCTGGTGACGATCCTGCATCAGCTGGTGGAGAGCGGCAACACGGTGGTGGTGATCGAGCACAATCTGGATGTTATCAAGACCGGCGACTATATCATCGATATGGGACCGGAGGGCGGCGCCGGCGGCGGCATGGTGGTGGTACAGGGCACGCCGGAGGAGGTGGCGGCCTGTGCAGAATCCCATACCGGACAATATATCAAACGTATGCTACCAAAGGGCGCAGTACAGCCTTCTCAAAAAAGGGGTCGCCCCAGAAAAGCGACATGAAAGCAATAAGGTTATAACAGAATCAACAAAAAACTAAAGAAAAGGGAGCCTCTGACCGATATCATATACAAGGAATATTAAAATTTTATAATCTCGAAGAGAAACGCCCCTTTTGTGCTATGATATAGGATACCGTATAGCAATTGTGGACACTATATCGTGTAGAAGGGGACGTGGCAGATGCAATATACAGATATCGGAATCGATCTTGGGACCGCCAGCATTCTGGTCTATATCCGGGGAAAGGGCGTTGTTCTGAAGGAGCCCTCGGTTGTGGCCTATGACCGGGATACGGAGAAGATCAAAGCCATCGGCGAGGACGCACGCCTGATGCTGGGACGCACACCGGGTAACATCGTGGCGGTACGGCCGCTCAGACAGGGCGTGATCTCGGACTACCGGGTGACGGAGCAGATGATGAAGTACTTCATCACCAAGGCCATCGGCCGGCGAACCTTCCGCAAACCGCTGATTGCGGTATGTGTCCCCAGTGGGGTCACCGAGGTGGAGCGTAAGGCGGTGGAGGATGCGACCATCATCGCGGGCGCGCGGGATGTGCGGATCATTGAGGAGCCCATCGCCGCAGCCATCGGGGCAGGGATTGACATCACCAGGCCCTGCGGCAATATGATCGTCGATATCGGCGGCGGCACCAGTGACATCGCTGTGATCTCACTGGGCGGTACGGTGGTCAGTACCTCCGTCAAGATCGCCGGAGATGACTTCGATGAAGCCATCGTCCGCTATATGCGGAAGAAACACAATCTGCTGATCGGTGAACGGACGGCAGAGGATATCAAGATCAAGATCGGCAGCGCCTATCCCCGCGCCGAGGCGGATTATATGGATGTCCGCGGCAGAAACCTGGTGACGGGTCTGCCAAAGACCGTCAAGGTCTCTTCGGAGGAGACAGAGGAAGCGCTGAGAGAGACAACGGCACAGATCGTGGAAGCCATCCACGGGGTACTGGAGAAGACACCGCCGGAGCTGGCGGCGGATATCGCGGACCGCGGGATCGTCCTGACGGGAGGCGGCAGTCTCCTGCGGGGGCTGGAGGATCTGATCTCCTCCAAGACCGGCATCAACACCGTGACGGCTGAGGACCCCATGACTGCCGTGGCCATTGGCACCGGCCAGTACGTCGAATTCCTGGCTGGGTATCGAGAAGAATGAAACAGTCCTGTGGACGGTTTCATCTCCGCTTCGCTCCGGTCGTCGCAGGACCGATGTCCACTGGACATCGTGCGACCTCCGGCAGACTACAGGAGGGGAACGCATACAAGGCCCCGCCGGCAGACTACAGGGCAAATTAGAAAGGAAGCATTTTCATGGTCAAAGGCCTATATACCGCCTATACAGGCATGGTGGCCGAGCAGCAGCGCATGGATATCGAGACCAACAATCTCGCCAATGTGAATTCTGCCGGATACAAAGAGCAGCGTGCCGTTCTCCAGCCCTTCCGGGATTACCTGGGGCTGAAGATCAAGGACTATACCGACGCCCCCTGGACCGCGAAACGGTTGGGCGGTCTGAATCCGGGCGTCAAGATGATCGGCTCCTACACCAATTTCGAGCAGGGAGCCATGCAGTCCACAGGCGGAGATTTCGATCTGGCGCTGAACAACACGCTGGAGAACACCACCTCTGACCAGGTCAAGGACAATATGTTCGGCGGCGGCAACGCTTTCTTCGCCATCCTGGTGGGACAGCCGGCGGGAACCCCTGATCCGGAGCAGCTGGAAGGCGGACAGCTCATCAAGTACACCCGGGATGGCAGCTTCACCCTGACGGGAGACGGATATCTGGTGACCTCCGAGGGCAATAACGTACTGGATGTGAACGGACAGCCCATACAGGTCAATCCGGATCTGCACACGACGATCCTGCCAGATGGTCGCGTGGTACAGGACGGTCAGGAACTGCAGATGATCCAGGTGGCGCGGTTCTCGGATCCGCATCTGCTGGAACCCTATGAGACCAATGCCTTCATCATCCCGCAGGATGGGCCGGAGCTGTTGAGTACGACAGCGGCGGAGGCGATGGCCAGCGTCAATCAGGGTTATCTGGAGTCCTCCAATGTCAGTGTCGTGGATGAGATGGTCAACATCATCACGATCCAGCGGGATTATGAGACCAATCAGAAGATGATCCAGACGGAGGATGACACGTTACAGATCGCCGTTCAGCAGCTTGGAAAACTGACTGGCTGATAAGGACATAAGGTAAAACCTTCGCGTAAAAAGGAGGAGACCCCATGGTAAGAAGTTTGTGGAGTGGCGCATCGGGGATGAATGCGCAGCAGACCAATGTGGACACCATCGCCAACAACCTGGCCAACGTCAACTCGGCGGGTTACAAGGCGCAGAGTGCGCGTTTCAAATCCCTGCTCTACCAGGAGATGAAGACCAAGACGATTCAGACCACCGGCTCACCGGTGAACTCCGACGTGGGTCTGGGGGTGCGTGTCTCTGCCATCAATCAGCACTTCTCCCAGGGATCGCTTCTGTCCACCGACTCTCCCAGCGCATTCGCCATTGAGGGCGACGGATTCTTCGCCTACAGCCTGCGGGAGGATCAGATCAATCAGGCGGACAACAACATCACCCGCTACACCAGGAACGGTAATTTCGTCTGGGCACTGCGCCAGAACGGCAACCTGGAGCTGACGACCTCCGAAGGGTATCCGGTGATCGGGGTCAACGGCCAGCGCATCGAGGTGGTACAGCCGGCCAACGGTGCCATTAAGGCCTCTGACATCAGCATCGATGCGGACGGCAACCTGTTCTATATTGATCCGAATGCCCAGGCGGGGCAGAACCAGACCGTGCGGTTCGCGCAGATTGCCACTTACCAGTTCCGGAACGCAGAGGGTCTGGAGCGTGTGGGAGATACCAGCTGGAGCGTCACAGCCGCCAGCGGTCAGCCAATCGCGGAGTTCGGACCGGGAGGAAATGTGGACCGGCCGCAGGCCCAGGGCATCAACCGTAGTGTCATCGTCCAGAACTACCTGGAGGGATCGAACGTCAATATCGCCACGGAGATGGTCAACCTGATCGTCGCACAGCGCGCATATGAAATGAACTCCACCTCCATCACCACCACGGACGAGATGATGCAGACCGCCAACCAGCTGAAGAGATAAGGTAAGAGGAAGGGCGAATGGAGCTGACAAATAGTCTGGGACTGTCACAGATCTCTGCACTGCAGGCGCAGAATGCCGCACAGAAGATGGTGGATAACGCTGCGGCTGCCGCGGAGCGCGCACAGACGGGATCCTCCTTCGCCGAGGCTCTTGACGCTGCGGCTGCCGGGGAAGAGGACGCTGCAGCGACGAAGGCGGCAAACAATGCGAAGCTGGATAAGGACGGGGATCCCATCAATGAGGAACTGATGGGGGCCTGCAAGCAGTTCGAAGCCTATTTCCTCGAGCAGGTCTTCGAGGCCATGGAGAAATCCACCAAGGTCTTCTCCGATGATGACGGGGACCGTTCCACCTCCACCCTGGTCAATTTCTTCAAGGATCAGACACTCCAGACCATCACCAATCAGGCGGCTGACACCCAGTCCACCGGCCTGGCGCAGATGATGTATGAGAACATGAAGCATAACCTATCGGGGATAACAGGGACCTGATTGTCCAGACGCACCATTCTGCCCCATGGAAACTATCAAAGGATATATAGAGCATTTCATCTATCGGAACGCCGAGAACGGTTACGGCGTTCTGAATTTTGTCATTACGGAATCGTCGGAGGAGATCACCTGCGTCGGTTCTTTTCCTGATGTGAACGAAGGAGAATCCCTGGAATTCGTCGGTGAGATGGTATCCCACCCGGTCTACGGAGAACAGCTCAAGGTCACCTCGTACCGGTCGATCCTGCCGGACGACGCGGAAGCCATGGAACGTTATCTGGGGTCCGGTGCCATCAAGGGGATTGGTGCTGCCCTCGCCAAGCGGATCGTGAAAAAGTTCGGAGAGGAGACCTTCCGTGTCATCGAGGAGGAACCGGAGCGGCTGGCGGAGATCCGGGGCATAACCGAGCGGAAGGCCGCCGACATCGCTGTGCAGATGGCGGAGAAGAGAGAGCTGCGGGAGGCGATGATGTTCCTCCATAGCTACGGGATCTCCAATGCGCTGGCAGTGCGGGTCTATGACCGTTATGGGAACAAGCTCCAGCAGGTGCTCAGGGAGAATCCCTACCGTCTGGCAGAGGATATCACGGGGGTCGGCTTCAAGACAGCGGATGAGATCGCGGAGCGTATGGGCATCCGTGTGGATGCGGAGATACGGATCAACTGCGGCCTGCTCTATGTCATGGGCCAGGCCGCAGGCGAGGGGCATACATACCTGCCGCTGCCGATTCTGTTGCAGCGGACAGCGGGGCTCCTGCAGGTTGATGAGGAGGCTGCTCTGAGGGGGGTGCAGGATCTGGCGCTGGATCGCCGGCTCATCCTCCGGACAGAGGAGCGAACGGACGGGACATCGGTTCCGCAGGTGTATACCGCGCCGATCTATGCCGAGGAGCAGTACTGCGCGACCAAGCTCCATGAGATTGCAAGCTCGGCGGAGGGCGGTATGGAGAGGCGCCTGGAGCGGGTGCGGGAGACGCTGGCGCAGGTGGAGGCCCGAAATGGTGTGGCACTGGATGACAAACAGCGGGAGGCCGTGGAACAGAGTCTCTCCGGCGGCGTCTTCCTCCTGACCGGGGGTCCCGGTACCGGCAAGACGACGACCATCAATACCATTCTGCAGATCTGCGAGCAGGAGCAGTTGGATGTCCTGCTGGCGGCACCCACGGGGCGGGCAGCCAAGAGACTGCAGGAGGCTACGGGATATGAAGCGCGGACGATCCACCGCCTGCTGGAGGTGACGGGGCGACCAGCGGAGGATGATGCGAACGGCGTGATCCACCGTTCCACCGCCCGGTTTGAGCGGAATGCGGACAACCCCCTGGAGGGGGATGTGGTCATCATCGACGAGATGTCCATGGTGGATATCCGCCTGTTTCAGGCATTGCTGCGGGCAATCATGCCGGGGACACATCTGATCCTGGTGGGAGACAGCGCGCAGCTCCCGAGTGTGGGCCCGGGGCAGGTCCTGTCGGATCTGATCTCCTGCGGCCACTTCCCGGTGGTGACGCTGACACACATCTTCCGGCAGGCGGAGGAGAGCGACATCGTCATGAATGCGCACCATATCCACCGGGGAGAGCCACTTCGGCTCGACAATCACAGCAAGGATTTCTTCTTCCTGGAGCGGGACAGGGTGGAGGTGATCTACAAACATCTGGTGGAACTCATCCGGGATAAGCTTCCCGGTTATGTCCACGCGGACAGTGCGGAGCTGCAGGTGCTGACGCCCATGCGACGCGGGCCGCTGGGTGTCGAGACGCTGAACCATATTCTCCAGGAATATCTGAATCCGCCGGCACCCGGTAAAAGAGAGCACCAGACCGGAGAGCGGCTGTTCCGCGAGGGTGACCGCGTCATGCAGATCCGAAACGATTACCAGGCGGAATGGGAGGTCGTGGGACGCGGCGGCATCGCGATAGACCATGGGCAGGGTATCTACAACGGGGACATGGGCCGGATCCTGTCCATCAATGAGACGGCGCGGGAGCTGAAGGTGCTGTTTGATGAGAACCGGCAGGTGCGCTATGAATTCCCGCAGCTGGAGGATCTGGAACTGGCCTATGCGGTGACGATCCATAAATCCCAGGGCTCCGAGTATCCTGCGGTTCTGATCCCGCTTCTGTCGGGGCCGAGGATGCTGATGAACCGGAACCTGCTGTATACGGCTGTGACAAGGGCCAGACAGCTGGTGGTGATCCTGGGGAGTAAGTCCGCCATCGAAGCGATGGTCGGCAACACGGAACAGCTGACACGATACTCCGGCCTGCGGGCACGCATTCAAGAGGTATTCCATGATCTTAACCCCGAAGAAAACCGACTGGAGGGAGAGTCTGATCTCCCTGCTCTACCCGCGGAGGTGTCCGATCTGTGATGAGGTGGTTCCGCAGGGAGAGCTGATCCACCGGGACTGTGCTGCGAATGTGCAGCTCGTGGGTCCCGTCACCTGTGTCAGATGCGGGAAGCCGCTCGCGGATCCGGGAGAGGAGACCTGTACGGACTGCCGTCGCAAGCGACATGTGTTTCAGCGGAATCTGGCGGTGTTTCGCTACCGCTCCGTTGCGTCCTCCCTCTACCGGTTCAAGTACGGCGGGCGCCAGGAGTACGCAGATTACTACGCCGCTGTAGTCGAGGCAGCCTATGGGCAGGCGCTGTGCCAGCTGCAGCCGGATGCGCTGATCCCTGTACCGCTCCATCCGGCCAGACAACGGCAGCGGGGGTATAATCAGGCGGCGGTGCTTGCGGAGGCCATCGGCAGGCGTACCGGCATCCCTGTGGAACAGGCGGTCAGGCGCGTCAGGAACACGATTCCGATGAAGGAACTGGACGAGCAGGGCCGCAGGAATAATTTGGAAAATGCTTTCCTTATAGACCGGGATGGTGTAGAATATAAACGTGTTATTGTCATTGACGACATCTACACAACGGGGAGTACCATGGATGCCGTAGCCATGGTGCTTAGGGGGAGCGGCACTCAAGAGGTCTGGGGTCTGACCCTGTCCATAGGACAGGTTTAGACCGGTTGTTCCGAATAGTTAGCGGTATCCTACAATCAATTGTGTGGAGGTTGAAAGAGGTATGGAATTTAAGAATTGCAGCAGATGCGGCAGGATGTTCAATTACTTCAGCGGCGACGTGATGTGTGACAGCTGTAAGAAGGATCTGGAGGAGAAGTTCCAGAACGTCAAGGCGTATCTGGAGGAGAATCCCCGCGCGGGTTTAAGAGAGATCTCCGAGGCCTGTGAGGTGAGCACCAAGCAGCTGAAGCAATGGGTATTAGAGGAGCGACTGACATTCACAGAGGGGTCACCGATCCAGCTGACCTGTGAGAACTGTGGCGCCAGGATTCTGACGGGGCGTTTCTGTGCGAAGTGTAAGGGCGAGGTGACCAATGCCCTGAACAGCACGGTCAAGCAGCGCCAGCAGCAGATGCTGGATCTGCAGAAGCAGATGCAGCCCAAGCGGGATCCCAAGTCCGGTATGCGGTTCCTGCAGACGTGAGATCGAACAGATGCTGAATCCAGAGCGTGTGATCCTGATGAGCAGGCTTGCCATGTTTGAACAGCGGGAAAGCCGCCGTGGCAATGCTTCATGTTCGTTCTTCCGTAGTGATTATGTGGGATTCAAGGTTCTCACTTCCATCCTGTCCGCCACGGTGGTGTATCTCATCTTCGTGGCGGCGTGGATCCTTTATCATCTGGGAGATCTGCTTCAGAACATCTATGTGATGGATATTCTGGAGCAGGGGCGGCAGTTCCTGTCCTGGTATATTCTGTTCGCGGGTGCGTATGCGCTCATTGCACTGATTGTATATACAGTCCGTTACAACCGTATGCGCAGGCGCATGCGGGCGTATCTGAACGGGATGCGCAGACTTTCCCGGATGATGCAGGAAGGCAAATCCGGTTGATTGATTCGATATGACGACTTTATTGGAAATACGTGAGGCCATTCGGAATTTTTATACCAGAAACGAGACGTGGATTACCTATGTCTGGAAGTTTCTGCTGGCCTTTTTTGCATTGTGGCTCATCGGACATAAGCTGGGCTATCTGACGGCACTGACGGGGCTCCCGATCCTGCTGATGGCGTCTCTTCTGTGTACCATTATGCCGCCGAATTTCACGGTGGTAATATGCGCGGGCTTCATCCTGGGACATCTGTACAAGCTGGCACCACAGTATATGATCGTGGCACTGGTGGTGTTCCTGCTGATGTTCCTGCTCTATTTCCGGTTCTCCCCGCGGGATACCATCGCCGTTATGCTGACGCCCATCTGCGTCTATCTGCGGATCCCTTATGTGATGCCCATCGCACTGGGACTGCTGGCGGGGCCGACATCGGTGGTTTCTCTCTCCTTCGGTCTGATCGTCGCCTACCTGATCTCCTATATCTCGGGCAGTGCACTGGTGTTGGGATCGACAGATATCGAGGAGTCGGCGGCGCAGTTCCAGCTCCTGATGACGGAGCTGTTGGATAACCGTCTGATGTGGGTGACCATTGCGGCCTTTGCCGTGACGGTGGTGGTTGTCTATCTGCTTCGGAAACTTCCGGTGGATCACAGCTGGACCATCGCCATTCTGGCGGGGGGAGTGACACAGATCGTGAGCCTGTTGATCGGAGATCTCCTTCTGTCCACCAATCTCTCCATCCTCAGCGTCCTGCTGGGGACACTGCTGGCGGTGGGCATGGCGTTTCTGATAGAGTTCTTCGTCTTCAATCTGGATTATACGCGGATTGAACGAGTCCAGTTCGAGGATGATGAGTATTATTATTATGTCAAGGCGGTGCCCAAGATGACGGTGACGGCACCGGACAGGAAGGTCAAGCAGATCAGCCGATCACCCAGGGAACGGGAAACGGCAGGTGACAGAAGTTAGGTAAAAGGCAACAGACAACAGACAACAGGGATAAGCGCATATGCAGTTGGATCACCTCTTTGAAATCAATCTGTCGAATCTGAACAACCTCCGGCTGCCACGCATCCGTCTGTGGCCGGATGTGGTTGAGATCCTGATTATTGCCCTGTTGATCTACGAGGTACTGGTCTGGGCCAGGCGCACCAGACTCTGGTCTCTTCTCAAGGGCGTGATTTTCATCGCGGTTTTTATCATTTTTGCGGATATCTGCGGCATGTCAACGATCATGTGGATCGCACAGAACGTATTCCAGATCGCTGTCATCGCCGTGATTGTCATCCTGCAGCCGGAGCTGCGCAAGGCACTGGAGGAACTGGGTCAGACCAATCTGTTCTCCGGTGTGCTCTCTTTTGCCGATACCAGAGAAACCGGGCTGTTCTCGGATAAGACCATCAGTGAGATCACAAGGGCCTGTGTGGAGATGGGCAAGGTCCGCACCGGTGCCCTGATCGTCATAGAGCAGAACCAGTCCCTGGCGGAGTATGAACGGACGGGGATTGATGTGGATGCCATCGTGACGAGCCAGCTGTTGATCAACATCTTTGAGCACAATACGCCGCTGCATGACGGCGCGGTCATCGTCCGTGGGGACCGGATCACCTCCGCCACCTGTTACCTCCCGCTGTCGGACAATATGCAGCTGGGCAAGGAGCTGGGGACACGCCACCGGGCGGGTGTGGGTGTGTCCGAAGTCACAGATTCCCTGACAGTCATCGTTTCCGAGGAAACCGGCAAGATCAGCGTTGCCTACCATGGGGTGCTGGAGAGCGGTGTGGATTCCGGCCGGCTGGGGGAGAGGCTGCGTGAGATCCAGAACAAGGAACCGGTGGATCGCAAGACCCGGACCCGGAAGCTGCGGGAGAAGGTGATCGCATGATCAAGAAGCTTCTGAACAACTGGGGACTGAAGCTGGGCAGTATCGTGATGGCGGCCATTCTGTGGATTCTGGTCACCAATATCAACGATCCGCTGAATACGATCCGTTTCAGCAACATCCCTGTGAATCTGCGCAATATGAACAAGATCACGGATGCGGGGAAGGTCTATGAGATCCTGGACAACTCAGACATCGTCAGTACGGTGACCGTCATTGCGCCGCGCTCGGTGGTGGACTCCCTCTCCAGGGACAACATCATCGCCACGGCGGATTTTGAAGATTATACGACGGTGGACGGGCAGTACCGTCTGAGCATCAATTTCTCGACAAACAAGTATTACCAGCAGGTGAACAGCATCAGCGGCAGTACGGATACGGTGCGGCTCACCGTGGAGAACCGGATCTCCCGGACGCTGCGTCTGACGGCCACCACCTCCGGCTCGGTAACCGATGGCTATATCATCGGAGACGTGACAACGGAGCAGAACCAGATCCGCATCAGCGGGCCTGCTTCCAGGGTGGACCAGGTGGTATCCGCCTCCGCCAATGTGGAAGTGACCGGATATACCTCCAATATCGGAACGGTGGCGGAGATCCGTCTCTATGACGCGGACGGAAATGAGGTGGATAAGAGCGACATCCAGATGAGCATGAACTCTGTAGGAGTGAATGTGACGATCCTCGCCACCAAACGGGTGCCTGTCAACCTGATGGTGAGCGGAACACCGGCAGATGGGTATCTCCAGGCCGGTGATGTGGCCGCCAATCCGGATACCGTGCTGCTGGCGGGACGCAGCAGTGTGCTGGAAGAGATCGACGCCGTAACGGTACAGGATGCTTCACTGGATCTGACCGGACTGACGCAGGACTTAAGTGCGACGGTCGACATCTCATCGAATCTGCCCGCCGGGACGATCTTTGGTGACCGGGACTACAACGGGATCGTGACGGCCACAGTGCCGATACAGCCGGTGGCCAGCCGGAATATGACGCTGTACTATCGTCAGATCCGGATCGACAATGTTCCGGAGGGTTATACGGCGGAGATACTGACAGGCGGTGAGGACAACCGTCTGACCCTGCGGATCGAGGGACTGGAATCTGTCATTTCGGGCGTCTCCGCATCAGATGTCCAGGCAACCGTCGATTTGGGGAATGCGATCGGTTCCGCGACAGAGGAGGAGACCCTGTCCGGAAATTATCGCTGTGTGGTGAATTTCAGCCTGCCGGAGGGCGTGTCTACAAACGACAACATCCGGATACAGGTAAGTTTAAGAGAAGAACAGTAACAGAGGAAACTGGTTATGGTGGAACAGAAGGTGGTCATCAAGAACCCGACGGGTCTGCATCTGCGCCCCGCGGGGAATCTCTGTAAGGTGGCCATGAATTACAAATCACATATCTCCTTTACCTACGGAGGAAACAATACGGCCAACGCCAAGAGTGTCTTAAGTGTGCTTGGTGCCTGTATTAAGTGCGGGGACGAGCTGCTGTTCAGATGCGAGGGCGCCGATGAGGAGGAAGCCCTGGCGGCGCTGGTGGAGGCTGTGGAGAGCGGACTTGGTGAATAGGATGAAGAAGATACTGATAACCGGCAGCAACGGTCAGCTGGGACGCGCATTGACGGCGCTACTGTCCGCGGAAACGGCATATGAGCTGCTGCGGACGGATGTGGGGCAGGATCCGGAGACAGGGATCCGACCGCTGGATATCACGGATGTAGCACAGGTCAGGGAGATGGTAGCCCGGGAGAAGCCGGACATCCTCGTCAACTGTGCGGCATATACGGCAGTGGATAAGCAGGAGCAGGATGTGGATCTGTCCTACCGGATCAACGCCATCGGACCGCGCAATCTGGCCATCGCGGCACAGGAGTCCGGCGCGGAGCTGGTACATGTCTCGACAGACTATGTTTTTGACGGGGAGGGCGACAGACCCTATATCGAGTTTGATGCCCCCGGTCCGGTCAGTGTATATGGCAGGACCAAGCTGGCGGGCGAGCGTTTCGTACAGGAATTCTCCGATCGCCATTACATCCTGCGGACGGCCTGGCTGTATGGGGATGGGCACAATTTCGTCCGTACGATGCTGCGTTTGTCAGATACCCATGAGGAGGTCAGTGTGGTGGATGACCAGCACGGTTCCCCGACCAGTGCGGCGGAGCTGGCCAGAATCATTGCGGGGCTCATGGGCACCGGCAATTACGGTCTGTTCCATGCGACCTGTGAGGGAGAGACGGACTGGGCTTCCTTTACAGAGGAGATCTTCCGGGTGGCCGGACGCTCCACCAGGGTGCGTCACGTGACCAGTGAGGAATACGGCCGTATGAACCCGCAGAGTGCGAAGAGACCGCACAATTCCCGTCTGGACAATTATATGCTGCGTCTTACGGGTTCAGGACTGCTCTTTGCGGACTGGCATGAAGCGTTGCAGCAATATCTCATCCAGGAGGGTGTGTGCACGTGAAGGATTTTCTGCTGGCACTGTTCCACAATGAGCTCCTCCTGACACCGTTCTGGGCCTGGTGCTGTGCCCAGATCTTAAAGACGTTGATCTATCTCATTTCCAACCGCGAGTTCAACAAGGAGCGCCTGGTGGGGGACGGCGGGATGCCCAGCTCGCACTCCGCGACGGTGATGGCACTGGTGACGGTGGCAGCGATACGGTATGGCGCCGGCAGTTATCAGTTCGCCATATCCGCGGTGATGGCGCTGATCGTCATGCATGACGCCATGGGCGTACGGCGGGAGACCGGCAATCAGGCCAGAGTGATCAACAGCATCCAGGAATTCATGCAGGAGCTGGGGCGGGAGATGCCGGCGGAGGAGCGACTGAAGGAACTCGTCGGGCACACACCGCTGCAGGTACTGATGGGCGCCCTGTTAGGTATTGCCGTGGGGCTGGTGAACTGTCTGATCCTCCAGGGCGGGTGACAGATGCTGGAGATCCTGCTGAACTGGACGTTTCTCTTCCTCACGACCTATGTCGTGGGGTTTGTTGTTCTGAAGGCGTTCTGCAGGATCCCCTGTATGAGAAGCCGGAAAGGCAGCAGGCGTGTCCGCGCCTATCGTGTTCATTACCGCATGAGCTATCTGTTGACAGGCCTGGTGGTGGTGACGGTATATGCACAGTGCTGGAGCATCTTTGCCGGTGGGGGGCTTGTGGCAGATCTGGTGCTGCTGCTGATCTGCGGCATTTTTGTCTGGTGTTTCCGTGATTCCCTGCAGAATGAGATACGGGAGGTCATCCGTGCCTCCGGGGACTCCTGGCAGCTGCCGATCTGTCTGGTGCTGCTGCTGTTCACGGCGTATGGCTCCTCCCACGGACTGATGCACTATGACAGTGATCTCTATCACGCCCAGGCGATCCATTGGATTGAAACCTATGGCAGTGTGCCGGGGTTGGGCAATCTCCACAACAGACTGGCATACAACAGCGCGGCCTTTGCCCTCTCGGCGCTCTACAGCGGCAGCTTCCTTGGTCATTCCACCCACGCCGCGGCGGGATACTGTGCCTGGCTGCTGGCCTGTCAGGTGTCGGAGCTTGCCCGCATGGCACGCCGGGGATATCCCATTCTGGCGGATTTTGTCCGGTTTGTGGCGCTGTACTATCTCTTCGGTGTCTGGCGGGAGCTGGTGTCACCGGCGACGGATACCTTCGCACTCTCCCTGATGTTACTCATGATTATTCTGTGGCTGGAACTGGCAGCCAAAGGAGAGCGCTCCTTTGTCCCCCATGCGCTTCTGGCCCTGTTTGCGGTGTTCCTCGTCACAGTCAAGCTCACCGTAGGTCCCCTGATCCTGCTGGCCCTGTGGCCTGTCTCAAGGCTCATACGCAGGAGGAAGCGCGGGGCCTGGCAGCCGGTGCTTGTCTGTACACTGGCAGCACTGGGGATTCTGCTGCCGTTTTTCATACGCAATATCAAGCTCTCCGGCTATCTGCTGTATCCTTTTCCGTCCCTGGATCTGTTCTCCCTTGACTGGAAAATCCCTGTGGGAACAGCTGCTTTTGATGCGGCGGAGATCCGTGCCTGGGGACGGGGAGGCACGTCGGTCATCCTGGCGTCCGCCGGACTCTCTGAGTGGGTGCCGGCATGGTTTGGTAAGCTGCCCACGGTCTACCGGTGGCCGTTGTTATTGGATGCCCTGGCAGCGCCGGTGGTATGCATCGCGGCAGGGGTGGTGGCGTGGATGTTCCTGCGCAGACGCCTGTTCCGGAGAACCACCGTCTGCAGCAAGGGACCGGTGGTGCTGCAGATCTCCGCACTACGTTTTATCCGGCTGGGGGATTATCTGTTTTTGCTGGTGGTGCTGTATCTGCAGCTGGCATTCTGGTTCCTGTCCGCACCGCTGGTGCGCTACGGTGGGGTGATCGCCTGGGTGATCCTGGCCATTCTGGCGGGCCGGGGTGCGATGCTTGTGAATGAAGTACTGAACCGGCACCGGGGATCGTCTGCAGTGTTCGGCAGACTGTTGCTGGCGGCTGTCCTGCTCTATAGTGCCTTTCGTACGGCGGCGCTGATCAGGGAGGATATCCCCCGGATGTCTGCACGTTACCTGGAGGTGCAGCAGGATTATGGCCTGTATGCGACTGCATCCCGGGAGTTGGGCGGTGGTGTCCGTATCTACTACCCGACAGAGGGGGACCAGAGCGGTTACGCGCCTTTTCCGGCCACACCGGCGGATCGCGTGGACCGTGTGATGCTGCGGGGAGAGACCCTGCGGCAGGGATTCCGGGCAGTATGGTGAGAAATATGGTATAATAAAGTATTATTATGGTTTGACGGAGAGAGGAAGTCTATGACAGCGAAGCTGCTGAGCGTGATCGTCCCTTGTTATAACGAAGAGGAAAATATCGAGGATTTCTACCGGGAACTGCAGAAGCAGACCAGGGAGGCACTGACGCGCCATGGCCTGGAGATGGAAGTGATCTACGTGGATGACGGCTCCAGGGATGGCACCTGTGATGCGGTTCGCGCACTTCGAAAACAGCACAGGGAGGTCCGGCTCCTGTCCTTCTCACGCAACTTCGGTAAGGAGGCGGCGATCTATGCAGGTCTGGAGCACGCCCGGGGCGACCTGGTGGTGATGATGGACTGTGATCTCCAGGATCCGCCATTCCTGCTGCCGCAGATGCTGGATGCTGTGCTGACGGAAGGGTACGACAGTGTGGCGACCAGACGGGTGAACCGCAAGGGGGAGCCGCCGGTCCGTTCCTGGTTCGCCAGACGTTTCTATGGACTGATCAACCGGATCTCCCGGACGGAGATTGTGGACGGTGCGCGGGACTATCGTCTGATGACGAGGCAGTTTGCGGATGCCATTCTTTCCATGGGGGAATACAATCGTTTCTCCAAGGGGATCTTCGGATGGGTGGGGTTCCGGACGAAGTGGCTGGAGTTTGAGAATGTGGAGCGCCGCAAGGGGGAGACTAAGTGGTCCTTCTGGAAGCTGTTCATCTATGCGCTGGACGGGATCATGGCTTTTTCCACGGTGCCTCTGGCGATGGCCTCCGTATTCGGGGTGCTGTTCTGTTTCCTGGCACTGGTGTTCATTGTGTTCATCATCGTCCGTAAGCTGATCTTCGGGGATCCTACCAGTGGCTGGCCATCTCTGGTGTGTATCATCTCGCTGGTGAGCGGTGTCCAGCTCTTCTGTCTGGGGATCGTGGGGCAGTATCTCGCCAAGACCTATCTGGAGGTCAAGAAACGTCCCATCTACATCCTGCGGCAGGAAGAATCCGATTCCGCTGCCGCACAGGAAACCGGCAGGGGAGAGCAGGCATAGATGAAGGAGCCGCTCGTCTCCATCATTATACCGGTCTATAACGCTGCGGCGACGATACGGGAAACCATCCGGTCGGTACGGGCGCAGACCTGCACCGACTGGGAGCTGATTCTGGTGGATGACGGATCCCGGGATGCGAGCATGCAGATCATCCGGGAGGAGATCGCGGATCTGCCGGCCCGGCTGCTGCAGAATACGCATGATGGGGAAAAAGGGGCGCTGAAAGGTCCGGCAGGTGCGCGGAATACGGGTGTTGATGCGGCGCGGGGGCGGTATATCGCCTTCCTTGACGCGGATGACATCTGGCTCCCGGACAAGCTGGCGCATCAGCTGGCCTTTGTGAAAGCGCGCGGGGCGGCCTTTTCCTGTACCTCGTATGTATTTGGGGATGAACAGGGGCAGCCCACGAGGCATGTGGTGCATGCGCCGGACCGGATGGATTACCGGCACGCCCTGACCCGTACGGTGATCTTCACCTCCACTGTGATGCTGGACAGGGAGACACTGCCGCCGGAGCTGACACGGATGCCGGTCGGGATCGGCAGTGAGGATACAGCCTGCTGGTGGCGGATCATGCAGAGCGGGGTGGATGTGGCCGGGCTGGATGAGGTATTGACGATTTACCGCAGACCAGCGCATTCACTCTCGTCCAACAAGGGCAGGGCCGTGCAGCGGATATGGCGTTTATATCGCGAGGTGGCGGGACTCTCCGTCATACAGGCGGCCTGGTGTCTGGTCGGATGGGCTGTGCGGGCGACGCTGCGGCGGATTTTGTAGGGGGCTGCGCCATGCGCGCAGAATAGAAATGAAGAAGCATCATTCCGAAGCCTTCAAAAGGATCATTGTTCTTATCCTGGCAGCGCTGGGACTCCTGATGGAGACCGGTGTCTATGCCGTCTGCTGGTTTATCAGCTATTATCCGCTGGTGAGCCTGCCCCGGATCAACGATGACGGGTATCTGCTGAGTAATGGTCTGAAGCTCTATTTCCGTGGACATCTCCTGGTGATTGCGATTTATTTCATCCTGCTGCTGTTTCTGACAGCGACCTACGGCGGGCTCAAGATCGGCTATCTGAAGGCCATGGATATCTTCTTTTCCCAGATCTTCTCCCTGTTCCTGGTGAATTTCATCTCCTATTTCCAGATCTCCCTGATGCGGAACTGGATCGTCCCCGTGGGGCCGATCCTGGTGGTCTTTGTGATCCAGCTGATTCTGTCCTTCCTGTGGGCGGTTGTCTGCAACCGCATCTATCATCTGATCTCCCTACCGCGACGGTTGCTTCTGGTCAGCGGGGATTATCCGGTGGATGATATCAAGCGGAAATTCGATTCGAGGCAGGACCGGTTTGAGATTGCCTGTTCCATGAATATCCGGGATGGACTGGAGGCAGTGGAGGAAGCCTGTGAGATGTTTGACGGGGTGGTGATCTGGGACATCCCGGCATCCGAACGCAACCGGCTGCTGAAATACTGTTACGGCCGGTCCATCCGCGTCTATCTCATGCCCAAGATCTCCGATGTGCTGATCAAGGGATCCACGGAGATGCACCTCTTCGATACGCCGGTGATGCTGCTGCGGGAGTATGCCATCAAGGCGGAGCAGGCCGCCATGAAGCGGGTGCTGGATGTGGCACTCTCTCTGATACTCATCGTCCTCACCTCACCGATCATGCTGGTGACGGCGATCATCATCAAGCTGACGGATCATGGGCCGGTGCTCTATTGCCAGACGCGATGCACGCTGTATCAGGAGCCCTTCCGGATCATGAAATTCAGAAGCATGCGCGTGGATGCGGAGAAGGATGGCGTTGCCAGACTGGCTTCCAAGGGAGATGACCGTATCACTCCTGTCGGCCGGTTCATCCGCTCCTGCCGCATTGATGAGCTGCCGCAGCTGTTCAACATCCT
>JAFSYF010000086.1 GCA_017443695.1 Butyrivibrio sp. | reverse complement strand
TATTATTATGAAGAAAAAAGTATGGTCCATCATGCTTGCCGCATTGCTTGCAGCAGGCACCATCGGATGCGGCGGCGCTGAACAGAACGCACAGACATCCGAATCCGCCCAGACATCCGAGCCCGCGCAGCAGACACAGGCAGAGAGTTCTGGTGCGGCAGAGAGTTCTGATACTGCAGCGTCAACGGAACAGGCCGCTGAACCCCAGACTTCAGCCGAGCCTAAGATCCTAAGGGCAGCTGCGTCATTTGCATACCCGAGCCTGGATGTGCACAAGGAATACTATGGCTGGTACACATCCATCTATGGCATTTCCGAGGCGCTCTTCAGGATGGATGAGAACATGAGTGCGGCACCCTGCCTCGCCAGGGATGCATCCGCCGACGGCAGTGTCTGGACGATCACATTACAGGACAACGCCGCATTTTCAAATGGCAACAAGCTCACGGCAGATATGGTGATCCGGAATCTGCAGCGCGCAGCCGAGGTCAATGAGCGGTTTACCTACCTTGCTGATTTTGCCATGACAGCAGTGGATGACCATACGATCACCATAGACACGAAGGAGGTTTATCCCACGCTCAGGAACGACCTTGCAAGCCCTGAGCTGGGCATCATGGACCTCGATGCGACGACAGACTTTGACAAAGCGCCTGTATGTACCGGCCCGTTTGTATTAAAGAGTTTCCAGCCGGAGGGAGATGTGGAAGTCGCCCGGAACGACAACTACTGGGGCGGCGCTGTCAGACTGGATGGCGCGGTATTCTACTACATGCAGGAGGATGACCCCAAGCTCCTCGCCATGCAGAGCGGGGAGATTGACTGCTACAACAGCGTATCATCGGCGGCCCTGGCCGTATATGCGCAGGAGCCGGATAAGTACAACGTCGTTTCCATTCCGGGCGCAAGACTCCAGTTCTATATCCTCAATGAGAACACACTGGATGATGCCGTGAGAGCGGCCATCAACCTGACGGTGGATAAGGACGCCATCGCGGCGTATCTCTCCGGTACGGTTTCACCTGCGGCCGGACCGTTCAATGCGAGTGCGGCTTATGGCAAGGTCACAGTACCTGCGGTGGACACCGCCAGGGCCAAAGAACTGCTGGAGGCCGACGGCTATACCCTTGGGAGCGATGGCATCTATGAGAAGGACGGCCAGAAGCTGTCCATCAACATCAAATACTATGCCGCGAGATCCCTGGATACCATTGCGCTGCTGCTTCAGGAGCAGTTGAAGGCGGTGGGCATCGATGCGGTTCTGGGCGTGGAGGAGGATCCCGATGCCACCTACATCGCAAACAGCGACTTTGATCTTGCCCTCTACTGCATGATCGCCGATAAGTCGGGCGACCCGCTCTACTTTATCGAATCGGTCTTCAAGGACGGCGCCTATTATGACTGCGGCGGATTTGATGATGCGCACTGCGAAGAACTCATTGACAAGCTCAAGTTCGAGACGGATCCGGCGCAGAGAGCAGCACTTGCCAACGAGATTGTCCAGATCGTGATTGATGACAACGCATTTGGCTTTGTCGGGCTCTTTAACTCAACAACCGTGCTTCGTCCCGGCGTATCCGGATTCGCCGAGCATATCCCGTTTGATTTCTACGGAGTGGATGCAGAGACGGATAAGCAATGATCCATAAGCTGTTGAAAAGAATTGCAGGTCTCGTCCTCATACTGGTGATCCTGAGCTTCTTCGTATTTGCGCTTCTTTATATCGCCCCGGGAGACCCGGCGGAGAAGAGACTGACATCACAGGGCGTCGCTGTGACGAAGCAGGTGCTGGACGCAGAACGTGCAAGACTGGGACTTTTCAGGCCATTCCTCGTGAGATACGGGGAATGGCTCTTTGGCGTTGTCAGAGGTGATTTTGGCGTATCCTTCAAGGACGATCTGCCGGTGGCGCCCAAACTGTTTCAGGGACTGCAGAATACCTGCCTGCTTGCGGTGAGCAGCCTGTTGATGGCACTGCTTCTGTCCTTTGGGCTGTCGATCGCATCCGTCCTGAATAAGGACGGCCCGGCGGACCATCTGGTCCGAATCTGCGCCTTTGTGTCCAATTCCCTGCCCAATTTCCTGATTTCGGTGATGCTCATGTACCTTCTCTGCATCCGGCTGGATCTCTTTCCGGTCATCGCAGCCAAAGGGGATCTCCGGGGGCTTGTCATGCCGGTATTGTCCCTGACGATACCGATGTGCGGGCGGTTTACCAGACAGATGCGGGCCGAGTTCCTGGATCAGATGCGGAGCGATTATGTCACCGGGATGAGGGGGAGAGGCGTCCGAACCCGGTATATCCTCCTGAATGTGGTCCGGAATGCACTGGGGCATATTTTTACGATTGTCGCACTGCAGATCGGCACCCTGATGGGCGGCTCCGTTGTCATTGAGACCATCTTCCGCTGGCCGGGCATCGGCAAGCTCGTGATGGATGCCATTACCGCCAGAGACTATCCCGTGATCATGGGCTTCGTCGTCATCATGGGCACCATCTATGTCGTGATCAACCAGCTATCCGACATCATCAATCACATTTTGGACCCGAGGACGGCATTATGAAAAAGAAGGTCATAAGAATCAGGATCATCATCATGACCGTGCTGGCGTTGCTGCTGGTCCTTGTGACGACGTTCGCGGATGTGTTCTCGCCCAATGACCCCTATGCCACGAGCGCCAGCGCCATTCGGATGGCACCCTGTCCGGCGTACCCCTTCGGCACCGACAATCTGGGGAGATGTGTATTCGCCAGAGTGCTCTACGGGGGCAGAACCACCATTGCGGCGACATTCGCCCTGGTTGCGGTCTCCTTTGTCATCGGAACCGTGATCGGCATGATCTGCGGATACTATGGCGGCATCCTCGACCGCGTCTGCATGCGCGTTGCGGATATTCTGCTGTCTTTCCCGCAGATGGTTGTCGCCATCGCTGTGGCCGGGATCCTGGGCGGCGGGATGAAGGGCGCCATGATCGCGCTGGGGATCACCATGTGGGTGAGCTTCGCCAGGCTATCCAGGAGCCACACCTTCTCCCTCAGGAACGAAGCGTTTATTAAAGCGGCACTGTTTGCAGGCAAGAGCGATCCGTATATCATCCTGGTGCACATCCTGCCAAATCTCCTCGCCCCGGTGCTGACCAATGCGCTGACACAGATCGGGACGACCATGATCGGCCTCTCGGGCCTGTCCTTCCTCGGGCTTGGCGTTGTGCCGCCGGTGGCGGAGTGGGGTTCCATGATCAGTGAGGCGAGGGCCTATATCCAGATCGCGCCCTGGGCGGTTCTTTTTCCGTCACTGGCAACCATCCTCACCATCATTATCTTCAATTACCTCGGTGATGCGGTGATCAACTACAGGGAGGCGTGATCATGTGTGCCGCATCCAACATGGCTGAGAATACGGAGATGAATATACTGCATATCAGCGGTCTGACGGCTTCCTATGAGGAGGCGGAGGTTCTGCATGATGTGACGCTGGAGGTGGAGGACGGCGAGATCCTCTGCATCGTCGGGGAGAGCGGCTGTGGCAAATCCACGCTGATACGGGCCATCTGCGCCGATCCCGTACTGCGGATCACGGGAGGCAGCATCCGGTACAGGGAGCAGGACATCACCCATCTGAAGGAGAGAGACAGACAGCGGCTCCTTGGGACACAGATCGGCCTGATCCAGCAGAACCCGTGGGGTGCGTTTAACCCGATCCGACCGATCGGCGTACAGTTCAGAGAGACATACAAGAGCCATGGGAGGCGCTTTGATGCGGACCAGATCCGGGCGATCTTTGACGTACTTGGCTTGAAGAATGCGGACAGCATCCTGCAGATGCGCCCCTGTGAGCTGAGCGGCGGCATGAGCCAGAGAGTCGCCATCGCAGCGGCATTTGCGCTGGAACCGGCGCTCCTTCTATGTGATGAGATCACGAGCGCGCTGGATGTCACGACCGCGGCGGCGGTGACGGAGCAGCTGCTGACACTGAAGCGGACGCAGGGCACCACCATCGTGATGGTGACGCATCATATCGGCATGGCGCGATGTCTGGCGGACAGGATCGCCATCATGTACAGGGGGAGGATCGTGGAGTGCGGCAGCACCGCGGAGATCCTCGCCTCTCCGCAGCATGATTATACGAAACAGCTCCTACAGGATGTCCCGAGATTACGGGTGGAGTAAGTTGGGTATTATATTAGAAGGAAAAAAACTGAATAAGTGTTTTCAGACGGGCGGCCGCAGGATCCGGGCGCTTGGTGACGTCAGCTTCTCCCTGCAGGAAGGGGAGGTCCTCGGCGTGGTGGGGGAGAGCGGCTCCGGTAAGAGCACGCTCCTGCGTCTGATCTCCGGACTGGACCAGCCGGATGACGGGAGGCTCCTCTATGAGGGCAGAGATTACACGGGCATGGGCCCCCGTCAGACAGGAGCGTTTCTGCAGCTCCTGTTCCAGGATGCTGCGAGCTCCTTTGATCCCCGATGCGCCATGCGGCGATCCATCCTGGAGAGCGGCAGGGGCAGGCAGGATCCGCAGGAGATTTCCAGGCTGTTGCGCATGGTGGGACTGGAGGAGGAACTACTGGACAGGAAGCCGGGCCGGTTATCCGGCGGTCAGTGTCAGCGGATGGCCATCGTCAGAGCGTTTTACAGCGGCGCGAGGATCCTGCTGTGCGATGAGATGACCAGCGCGCTGGATGTGACTTCCCAGGCACAGGTCATGGAGATCATGCAGCGGCTCAAGGAACAGGGCAGCCTCTCCGCGATATTCGTGTCCCATGATATCGCGCTCGTATCCAACATCTGCGATCGCGTCATGGTGATGAAGGACGGCAGATGCGTGGAGCAGGGAGACACGCTGCACGTGATCCGCCACCCCGCCGACGCTTATACGAAGCAATTGATTGAAAGTGCGAGGAAACAAGGCATTGAATAAAACCATTCGTGAACAGAACCATGCCTACTGGATGAAACGGGCCCCCGGGTATTCCGACGTGAACAGGGAGGAGCTGTCCGGCATCCAGCACAGCACCTGGCCCAAGCTGCTGGCCGGAGAGATCGACCGGCATTTCGGAGGCCCGGCCAGGGAGACAATACGGATCCTGGACATCGGCGCCGGACCGGGCTTCATATCCATTATTCTGACGGAGCTCGGATATCGTGTGACCGCGGCGGATTTCGCGGAGAACATGATCGCCCAGGCCAGGGAGAATGCAGGCGACCTGGCAGACAGGATCACCTTTGTCCAGGCGGATGCCATGCATCTGAGCTTTACGGATGCGTCCTTTGATGTGGTGGTCTCCAGGAACCTCACCTGGAATCTCCCGGATCCGGAGCAGGCGTACCGCGAGTGGCTCAGAGTCCTGAAACCGGGGGGACTCATGCTCGTATTTGACGCCAACTGGTATGCGTTTCTTGTGGACGAGGCACAGAGAGCCGCGTATGAGAATGACAGGAAGCAGGTTGCGGCGCAGGGCTATGATGACTACAACATCGGAGAGAACTTCGACGTGATGGACGACATAGCGAGGCACCTGCCGCTGACCGGCGTGGACCGGCCCGCATGGGACGGCGCAGTCCTGGACAGACTCGGCGCCACGCGGGTGGATCTGGTGGAGGACATCGGCAGCACCGTCTACTCGGACAAAGAAAAAGTGAACTATGCATCCACACCCATGTTCTTGGTCAGGGTGGTGAAATAAAATGAGTGATCTGAAATACATTCCTTTTGAGGAAGAACAGGATAACATTAAGACAGCCGTCACAGGCTACTGGACCAAAAGAGCAGAAAGCTTTCTGACCCAGAGACAGCATGAACTCGCAAGCCCCAAAGCAGCCAGATGGCTGGGCGAGATCACCGCACAGCTGAACAGCGTGGCCGCTTCGCGCGATGACCGGCTCACCATCAGCGCCCTTGACCGCCCCGCCTGGGACGTCGAAATCCTGCGCACCATCGGCTTCTCCACTATCAGCACAGATACAACCTTCGGCGACCGCATCTTCGCCGAGAAGGACGAATTCTACATTCCAGAAAAAATGTTCATGATCCGTGCGTTGAAATAGCAATATAGGTGATTGTCCGTTCCCTTTTTCTTGTGTATAGTAAGAATACAGGTAACTATTCAGAACAGTTACGCATACAGTTTGATTCGCGAATGGAAAGGAGCATCTTATCATGAAACTACTCTGCGTGGGCGAAATGCTGATAGACTTTACCCCCGTGAACGGCATGCCGAACACCTACACCGCGAACCCCGGCGGCGCACCCGCCAACGTCGCGGTCAGTGCAGCCAGAAACGGAATCGACGCCGGCTTCCTCGGCAAACTCGGCAATGACGATTTCGGCAGACTCCTGGTGAACACCCTCCGGCAGGACGGCGTGGAGCGCCTGGTGCCGGACCTGACGGACGAAGCCACCACCACCATGGCCTTCGTCACTCTGGATGAGACCGGGGACCGTTCCTTTACCTTTGCCCGCAAGCCCGGCGCGGATCTCCTGCTGAACGAGGCGGACGTGGACCGCGTGGATTTCGCGGTCTGGGACCTGGTACACGCGGGATCCGTAAGCCAGTCCGGCGCCCCCTCCAGAGACGCGGTGCTCCTGGCCCTTGGCAGGGCGAAGGAGGCCGGCAAGCTCGTGAGCTTCGACATCAACTTCCGGGACAAGATCTGGAGCATGGATGCCTGCAGACAGGAGGCGGAGCGGATCTATCCCCTGACGGACC
>JAFSYF010000085.1 GCA_017443695.1 Butyrivibrio sp. | reverse complement strand
GGACGTCCACGCCCTGCAGCGGGAAGCGGCTGTGCTCGTCGTAGAGGTGGCCGTGGGTGACCGTGTGCTCGTACATGCGGGCTGCATCATTCAGGTCATGCAGCCGAAGGAAGCGGATGAGATCGAGGAACTGTTCCGGATCGTCGAGGATCTGTGATCAATCCTGCTCGCCGCGAACGGCCTTCAGGATGCTGATGAGATGATCGATTTCGTCCTGTGAAAGAACCGTCTGACCGGAGAACAGATCGCCGGCGGCACCGTCCGCTGCGTCGAAGTTGTTGATGACATTCAACGCTTCGATCAGGTGGTCGATCTCCCCCTGGGACAGGATCCCGGTCATGTCTGTACTGGAGGACTCGGCATATGAGCCGCGCAATGTTTCAATAAGCGCATCGATCTCGGACTGGGACAGGACGGTCTGATCGTTCATCCGATCGTCATTGATCTGACCGGTGTCTCCGGAATTGCGTACTGCATGCAGCGCCTCAACGAGCGCATCGATTTCTTTCTGGCTCAGAATTCTGGACATTTTGGCCTCCATATATTTAGTCTGTTCCATTTTACCCGATTTTCGCCCGGGCTGCAAGACTTGTTGTGCAGGATGACACTTTGTACAATTATGTAAGGTTGATCAGCCTTGGGAACATCCCTCGGGCGGTTCGTGAGCTTGCGATAGCGCGAGCAGGCCGCCTGTGGGATGTTCCCAAGGCCAAACAGAACGGTGATTGTTAAGACCATTCAGCCCTGGTCAGACGGCGGATGGTATCAAACTCCGAAGAGGTGGGGATTGTCTGATAAACTGCAGAAGATCATTGATGCACTGGGCCACTATGATGGACCGCTGGTGCGGCTCATGGAGGTGTGTGGAACTCATACCGGAGAAATCGCCAGGAATGGGATACCATCGCTGTTGTCTCCGCAGATCCGGTTGATCGCCGGGCCCGGCTGCCCGGTATGTGTGACAGTATCGGCTTATATAGACCGGCTGTGCGCACTGTGCAGGGAACCCCGGACAACCGTACTGACCTTCGGGGATCTGATGCGGGTACCGGGCAGCAGGGAGAGCCTTGCAGGAGCGCGGGCAGATGGTGGATCTGTGGAGATGGTCTATGCGCCGGCGGATACACTCCGGCTGGCACAGGAGGCGCCGGAGCAGCGTTTCGTTTTTGCAGCTGTGGGCTTTGAAACAACGGCGCCGGTCTACGCGGAACTGTTAGAGGAAGCGGTGAGGCTGGATTTGGGAAACCTGCGTCTGTTGACATCCCTGAAGACGATGCCCCAGGTCATCCGCCAGGTGGCGCAGATGGAGGAAACACAGATCGACGGGTTTCTGGCGCCGGGACATGTGGCGGTGATCACCGGGAGCCAGCCCTACGAGGCACTTGCGCGGGAACTGGGTATTCCCTTTGCGATCAGCGGCTTCGGTGCGGCCTCGCTGTTGATGTCCATCTATACGCTGGTCAGGCTGAAGGGGCAGGGGATCTGCCGCAATCTCTATCCGGAGGCTGTCACCACAGCGGGTAACCAGCGGGCGCAGGAGCTGGTTCTGCGTTTCTTTGAACCTTGTGATGCTGCATGGCGCGGCATGGGTGTCATCGGTGGATCCGGCCTGCGACTGCGGGATGAGTTCCGCGGGTTTGACGCCGCAGGACAGAGAGATACGGAACAGATGGTTGAGGATGTGACCCCGGCGGGCTGTAAATGTGCCGAGGTGCTGATCGGCAGGATCTCACCCGGGGAGTGCCCGCTGTTTGGCACAGTCTGTACGCCCGGTCAGCCCCACGGAGCCTGTATGGTCTCTGAGGAGGGCAGCTGCCGCAGCGCGTACGAATACGGCTGATGGCCGTGCAGACAGGGATGATGAATATGACGGATCAGAGAATAACAATGGCACACGGCAGCGGCGGGGAGTCCACGTCAGAACTGATCGCTGAGGTCTTTGGACGGTATTTTCACAACGAGGTGCTGGACCGCCTGGGAGATGCGGCGGTGGTGCAGGGCGCGGGACGCATTGCCCTGACGACGGACAGCTTCGTTGTGACACCGGTTTTCTTCCCAGGTGGGGATATTGGACGGCTTGCGGTCTGCGGAACTGTCAATGATCTGCTGATGAGCGGGGCAACACCGCAGTATCTGACCTGTGCCTGCATCATAGAGGAAGGGCTGCCGGTGGAGGAACTCATCCGTGTGGTCAGCTCCATGGCGGAGACGGCGAAGGAGGCCGGGGTCAGCATTGTCACCGGGGATACCAAGGTGGTGGAGCGGCGTTCGGAAGACCGGAGCGAGCTGCTGATCAATACCGCCGGGGTTGGGATGATACCGGATGACCGTGAAGCGCCACTGCCTGAGGCGGCCCGCTGTCAGCCGGGGGATGTGGTGATTGTCTCCGGGGTGCTGGGGGATCATCACGCCGCCATCCTCAGTGCCCGGATGGGGATCCAGAATGCGATTGTCTCCGATGCGGCGCCGCTGACAGAGATGGTAAGCGGACTCATGGCGGCTGGGATGGACATCCATGCGATGCGGGATGTGACCCGCGGTGGTCTGGGAACCATTCTGAGGGAGTTTGCGGAGTCGGCCCGGTGTGGGATAGAGATCCGGGAGGAAGCGCTGCCTGTGCGTCAGGAGGTACGCGATTTCTGCGGACTGCTGGGGCTGGATCCTCTGTATATGGGGAATGAGGGAAAAGCAGTGTTTGTCGTGGCACCGGAGGATGCAGAACGGGCATTATCCATCATACGGGGCAGCCGCTACGGAGCAGAGGCAGTTTGCATCGGTACAGTGCAGGAGGCAGCGCAGCCGGAGGTGGTACTCCATACAAGGATCGGTGGAAGACGGCGAGTCGGCCCGCTGATCGGCGAGGGACTGCCCCGGATCTGCTGAGAATAATATGTACAATCAGGAAAGGAGAATAAAACATATGACACAGAATCAAAATCCAATTGTCACTATCACGATGGAGGACGGAGGCGTCATTCGGGCGGAGCTCTATCCGGAGATCGCCCCCAATACGGTGAATAATTTCGTCAGTCTGATTCGAAAGGGCTTCTATAACGGACTGATTTTCCACCGCGTGATCAAGGGTTTCATGCTGCAGGGCGGTGATCCGGAGGGCAACGGCATGGGTGGCCCGGGCTACGGGATCAGGGGCGAGTTTGCCCAGAATGGCTTTGCCAATGATCTGAAGCATACAGAGGGTGTACTCTCCATGGCGCGGGCGCAGCATCCGGATTCGGCCGGTTCCCAGTTCTTTATCATGCACAAGAAGGCACCGCATCTGGACGGCGGATATGCCGCATTTGGCAAGGTGATAGAGGGCATGGAGATTGTGAACCGGATCGCGGACTGTGCGACGGATCCCATGGATCGTCCCT
>JAFSYF010000084.1 GCA_017443695.1 Butyrivibrio sp. | reverse complement strand
TCGGCGATGTCGTAGAACTCGTCGTTGACGTAATGCTCCATGGGAAGGAGCTTGGTGTCTTTGGAAAAAGCCTCCCCCAGCACGGAGCAGGAGCGCTCCGCCTCATTGACTAAGAGGATGCAGCAGTGCTCGGCACCGCACAGGTCGCGGATGCCGGCGATGACGTCCTTCATCGTCGCCTTGAAGTCGCTGGTACCACGCAATCTGACGCAGGTCTCCAGCACCGGCACGGCGATGTCGGCGGAGATGTTGGAGATCTTCTCCATGTCCGGCTTGAGATCCACCTGCATGGTGTAGAGGCAGTAGTGGAGGCCGTCCGCCTCGATCAGGGGGATGAAGTTCATGTCCAGCCAGACGTTGCTCATCCTGTCGGGACTGGCGTAGGAATGGAGGCATTTCTTCTCCACGGCGGCCCGGTAGCTGTAATCCTCGAAGTTCAGGTCACGGGTGAGGTAATCCGTGTACAGCGAATTCGGCTCGAACCTGCTCTTGAGCATCTCCGTCCCCGGTGCCGGGTGTTCGATGGAGTCCACATAGGATTTGTTGCCGGCCACCATGCGGTATACGTGGGGGGTTCCGTCGGTATGCACCTCCACGGAGATCACGCAGGCCATTACAGTCAAGCTGTCAACGAATCTCTGAAAATCCATGCTCTTTACCTCATGTCAGTCCAATGTGAAGGTCACGCCGTCCTCTGTCGTGCTGTCGGGCCCGATCCAGAGGGTGAAGACACCGGACTCACTCGCCCAACGCTCCCCGGCTGTCCAGAACCGTAACATCTGTTCTGTAATCTCAAAGGAGACCTCCCGGGTCTCGCCGGGGGCGAGGCATACGGTCTCAAAGCCCGCCAGATCGCTTGCCGTGATTCCCCTATCCCGCCGCGCGTATGGCGGTGTCGTGGTTGATCACGTAGCGGCTGCGGTAGGTGCCGGGAGACATGCCCTTGGCGTTCCTGAACACCCGGTTGAAGGTGGGGATGCTCTGAAAGCCCGAGAGCATCGCAATCTCCGTGAGGGACATGCTGGTGCTGGCAAAGAGGGAGATGGCCTTCTCCAGGCGGATCATGTTCAGCCAGCTGTTGTAGGTCTGGCCGGTGAAGTGCTTGAAGGTCCTGGAGAAATGCTCCTGGCTCACCCCGGCCATCTCCGCCATGGCCCGGAGGGAGAGGTCCTCGTCCGCCAGGTGGGTCTTGATGAAGTCCGTCACGTCAATGAGTCTGCGGGTGGCGACATCCGTCCGCTCCCCACCGGTCCGCCGGTCATGGTGCATCTGTGGGGACAGCTCGTCCCTGTACTCATCCATGCGGAGCATAAACTCCATCAGCAGCATGCAGCAGCGGATCTCGCGGTCGATGGTGTCCGACAGCCAGGTGTCCCGCATGCGCAGGGCCAGGTTCCGCAGCCGTTCTGCCGCCCGGGGTACCTCCCCCGCTCGGATCACGTGCAGGTCGTGGTAGTAGTGGATGATCCGCTGGAAATCAAACAGGAAGCTGATGAGGGCGTTGCTGAACTGGATGACCAGGGCCTGGGAGCGGTCCGCACCCACGATCTCGTGCATCTCCGTGGGCCAGATCAGGACCAGGTCGCCGGGCTGCAGGTGGTAGGTCTTCTGGTTGATCTGATAGATGTTGGTGTCCCCGGAGCCCACGAGGATGATCTCCCCGTAAGAGTGCCAGTGCGCCGGAAAAGCACGGCTATCAAAGCCCGTCACAAGATTGAAGGCGCTGAACCGATGAAACTCCTAGTTTTCGTACTGGCTATAGTCCATAGTTCCAATATCAAAAATTGACAAGTGCCCGGTGCATATATCAGGTAGTATTGTAGCAGAATTTCGCGTAAAATACAAGGACAAGAGATTTATCAAAAACCGGGGAAAAAGGAGGTTTTTTGCATGAAAGCATTGTTCGTAGGCGGAACCGGGCAGATCAGTATGGCCATCGGTTTCTCGGTTTCACGGTGGAGCAGTCCAAAAAAATAGTGCTTGACAAATGATGATGCTTCGTGCATAATCCCCATATCAAACGCGACAAAGGAGTCGGACAAGGGTTCGGCTTTTTTGTCGCGTTTTTTGATTTCCACAGGCGCGCGTGGAGAAGCATTCATTTGGTAACTAAGAGGGAGGAATTGTTATGGAAGAGATGTTTGATTTGGTAAACGGACAGGTCTTCAGCGTATGGTTTCTGATCGGCGCAGCCCTGGTGTTCTGGATGCAGGCCGGCTTCGCCATGGTGGAAGCAGGTTTCACCCGCGCCAAGAATACCGGTAACATCATTATGAAGAATCTGATGGATTTCTGTATCGGTACGTGCG
>JAFSYF010000083.1 GCA_017443695.1 Butyrivibrio sp. | reverse complement strand
TTCCGCGGGTTTGTGGAGGCGGCGATTCATTCGGAACAGTAATCATATCGGAGGCAGAAACCAAGGCATGATACAGAGCAAAGCAAACAGAAAGCTGATCCTGGAGGACGGGAGCGAATTCTACGGAACAGGCTTCGGCGCACAGACGGACACCATATGCGAGCTGGTGTTCAACACCTCCATGGTGGGCTATCAGGAGATCCTCTCCGATCCGTCCTATACGGATCAGGGGGTGGTGATGTCCTATCCGCTGATCGGCAACTACGGGATCACGGATGAGGATGATGAGAGCAGGCGGACGGCACCCTCCGCGCTGATCGTCAGGGATGTGAACGACATGCCCTCCAATTTCCGTTCCACCAGATCCCTGCCGGAGCTGCTGGAGGAGGCCGGTGTCCCGGGGATCAGCGGGGTGGATACCAGGCGGCTGATCCGCAGCATCCGGGATTACGGCACCAGGCGCGCGTTATTGACAGACGTGGACTGCGAGACGGCAGCAGGCGTGGCGCGGATCCGTGAGACACCGGTGCCCCACGATGCGGTGAAGCGCTGCAGCTCCGGGAAGAGATGGTACAGCAGAACCTCCCATCCCCGCCACCATGTGGTGGTCATCGACTGCGGCCTCAAGATGAACATCATCCGGATGCTGAACCGGAGTCAGTGCAATGTCACCGTCGTCCCGTATGATATCAGCAGCGAGGAGCTGCTGTCCCTGCGGCCGGACGGTGTCATGATCTCCAACGGTCCCGGGGACCCCACGGATGTCACGGAGGTGGTGGAGACCCTGCGGGCACTCCGCGGCAGGCTGCCGATCTTCGGGATCTGTCTCGGTCACCAGCTCATCGCCCTGTCCTACGGAGCCAGAACCTACAAGCTGAAGTTCGGTCACAGAGGCGGGAACCACCCGGTGCGGGAGCTTGCCACGGGCAGAATCGAGATCACCAGTCAGAATCACAGCTATGCGGTGGAGGAGTCCTCCCTGGCGGGCACAGGCCTGACGGTGTCCCATATCAACGTACTGGACGGCACCGTGGAGGGACTCTCCTGTGATGCGGACAGGGTGTTCTCCGTGCAGTACCATCCGGAGAGCGCCCCGGGACCCAACGACAGCATGGCGCTGTTTGCGCGTTTTGTGGCAAAGATGGAGGAAACCTGAAGATGCCGAAGCGGACAGACATAAAGAAAGTACTCATCATCGGCTCCGGTCCCATCGTGATCGGACAGGCGGCGGAGTTCGACTATGCGGGCACCCAGGCCTGCCTGGCGCTGAAGGAGGAGGGCTACGAGGTCATCCTGGCCAATTCCAATCCGGCGACGATCATGACCGATCCGGCCATCGCCGATAAGGTCTACATGGAACCCCTGACGCTGGAGTATATGGCCCGGATCTGCCGGTATGAGCGGCCGGATGCCATCGTGCCGGGACTGGGCGGACAGACGGGCCTGAACCTGTCGCTGCAGCTCTACGACAAGGGCATCCTGGAGGAATGTGAGATCGAGCTCCTTGGCACGGATGCGGCCAATATCCGCCGGGCCGAGGACCGGGAGCTGTTCAAGGCACTCTGCGAGGACCTGGGGGAACCGGTGGTGCCTTCCGCCATTGCGGAGAGCATGGAGGAGGGGATGGCTGCCGCGGCGCGCATCGGCTATCCGGTGATCCTGCGCCCGGCATTTACCCTGGGTGGTACAGGCGGCGGCTTCGCGGAAAATGAGGAGGAGATGCGGGAGCGGCTGAAGCATGCGCTGTCTCTGAGCCCGGCACATCAGGTGCTGGTGGAAAAGAGCATCAAGGGTTACAAGGAGATCGAGTATGAGGTGATGCGGGATGCGCTGGATACCGCCATCACGGTCTGCAACATGGAGAACCTGGATCCGGTGGGCATCCACACGGGGGATTCCATCGTCGTGGCACCCAGCCAGACCCTGACCAACAGGGAGTATCAGATGCTGCGGGACAGCGCACTGAAGATCATCCGGGCGCTGGACATCCGCGGCGGCTGCAACGTACAGTTCGCGCTGGATCCGGAGTCCTTTGACTACTATGTGATCGAGGTGAACCCCAGAGTGTCCCGGTCCTCCGCCCTGGCCTCCAAGGCCACCGGCTACCCCATCGCACGGGTTTCGGCCAAGGTCGCCGTGGGGATGACGCTGGACGAGATCCGGCTCGCCAATACACCGGCCTCCTTTGAGCCGGCGCTGGACTATGTGGTCACCAAGCTGCCCCGGTTCCCCTTTGACAAGTTCACGCTGGCCTCCAATACGCTCTCTACGCAGATGAAGGCCACCGGAGAGACCATGAGTGTGGGACGCACCATGGAGGAGAGTCTGCTGAAGGCGATCCGTTCCCTGGAGGATGGCAAGAACCACATCCATCTGTCGAAGTTCGATGTGAAGAATCTCTCGGACAAAGAGGGGGAGGCAGGCCGCAAGGAGGCTGTGGAGAAGCTCCTTGACTACATCATGGAGGGAACGGATGACCGGATCTATGCGATCTCGGAGCTCCTCTGGCTGGGGGTGGACCTGCAGGTCATCTATTCACGGACCCGGATCGACCATTTCTTCCTGGATAAGATCAAGAAGATCGTGGACTTCGAGATCCGGCTGGAGCAGGAGACGGGCTGTCAGCTGGACAACCTGGGGCCGGACCTGTTGTGGGAGGCCAAGCGGATGGGCTTCTCCGATGGCTATATCGCGGAGCTGATCGGCTGTGAGGAGGCGGAGGTCCGCGCGCTGCGGGGCCGGTATGAGATCCGTCCGGTCTATCGGATGATCGATACCTGCGCCAGTGAGTTTGAGAGCTACGTGCCCTATTTCTACTCCACCTACGAGGAGGAGAATGAGTCCATCGTCTCCGACCGGAAGAAGGTCATCGTGCTGGGCTCCGGCCCCATCCGGATCGGTCAGGGGGTGGAGTTCGACTATTCCACGGTACACGCGGTGAAGACCATCCATGAGATGGGCTATGAGGCCATCGTGGTCAACAACAATCCGGAGACGGTGTCCACAGACTATACCACAGCAGACAAGCTCTACTTCGAGCCGCTGACCGTGGAGGACATCATGAACATCGTGGCGCTGGAGCATCCGGAGGGTGTGATCACCTCCCTGGGCGGACAGACCGCCATCAATCTGGCAGGACCGCTGGCGGCATTGGGCGTACGGATCATCGGGACCACCCCGGAGGCCATCTTCACGGCGGAGGACCGGGATGCCTTCGAGGCGCTGCTGGTGCAGCAGAACATCCCGCATCCCAGTGGGGTGGCAGTGACCAATATCGAGGATGGGGCCCGTGTGGCGCAGCAGATCGGTTATCCGGTGCTGGTTCGTCCCTCCTTCGTCCTGGGCGGACGGGCCATGGAGATCGTCGCCAATGAGGAGATGCTGCGGCACTATCTGAAGCACGCGGTGGAGATGGTGCCGGAGACAGATACGGAATCGGAGCATCCGGTGCTGGTGGACAAATATATCACCGGCAAAGAGGTGGAGGTGGATGCCATCAGCGACGGGACAGATGTGTTCCTGCCCGGGATCATGGAGCTGGTGGAGCGCACCGGTGTCCACTCCGGAGACAGCATCAGCGTCTACCCTTCTTTCAGCCTGTCGGCGCAGGTGCAGGAGACGATTTGGGACTACACGAAGCGTCTGGGTCTGGGCATCGGGATCATCGGCCTGTACAACATCCAGTTCATCGTGGATCCGTCGGATCATGTCTCCATCATCGAGGTCAATCCCCGGGCCTCCCGCAGTGTCCCATTCCTGTCCAAGTCTACGGGGATTCCGCTGGTGGATATCGCCACGAAGGTGATGCTGGGGAACAGCCTGCAGTCGCAGGGCTATGTGGGATACCGGCAGACCGTACCGGCGGATACCCGGTTCTGGTATGTGAAGGCGCCGGCCTTCTCCTTTGAGAAGCTGAACGGCATGGACGCCTATCTTTCCCCGGAGATGAAATCCACCGGTGAGGCCATCGGTTATGACAGGAGCCTGAAAAGAGCGTTGTACAAGGCACTCCAGGCCTCCGGTGTCAAGATGAAGGAGTATGGCACCGTCATCGTGACACTGGCGGATGAGGACAAGGAGGAGGCGCTGCCGCTCGTCCGGCGGTTCTATGAGCTGGGCTTCAATATCGAGGCCACCGTGGGGACCGGCGTATACCTGAAGGAACACGGGATCCGTACGCGGATACGTGGCAAGCTCAGTGAGGGCAGCGATGAGATCCTGACCTCCATCCGGGCGGGCTATGTCAGCTATATCATCAACACCCGGGCGATCCTGTCCGGCATCCACTATGAGGACGGCGTGGAGATCAGACGGTGCGCCATCATGAACGGGGTGACGATGTTCACCTCGCTGGATACCGTCCGGATCCTGCTGGATGTGCTGGAGGATATCGCGCCGAGGATATCGACCATCTCACAGAATTAGAGCGGAGAACCCCGGGCCGCGCACGCTGTTTATACTCGCTGACGGGATCAGATGCCGTTATCAGGAGGGATTATGGAATACACACTGGAAGAAGTGATGAAGTTTATCGAGGAGGAGGATGTGAAGTTCATCCGCCTGGCCTTCAGGGATGCCTATGGCGTACAGAAGAACATCTCCGTCATGCCCGGTGAGGTCAGGAAGGCTTTCCGGGAGGGCACGCCCATCAATGCCAGGCAGATCGCGGGCTTCCGGGATTGCCCCTACGCCTCTCTCTATCTCCGGCCGGACGCGGATACCATGGCCATCCTGCCCTGGCGGCCGGACCATGGCCGTGTCCTGCGGATGTTCTGCAACATGATGACCCCGGAGGGGGAGGAATATGCCTCAGACACCCGGAAGATCCTGCAGGACGCCGTAGCAGAGGCGCAGAAGGAGGGGATCGAGTTCCGGTTCGGGACGGAGTCTGAGTTCTATCTGTTCCAGAAGGATGCGGAGGGC
The DNA here is from genome assembly GCA_017443695.1 of Butyrivibrio sp. Classification (GTDB taxonomy): domain Bacteria; phylum Bacillota; class Clostridia; order Lachnospirales; family Lachnospiraceae; genus Butyrivibrio. The sequence goes on along the minus strand of JAFSYF010000083.1, from coordinate 20,373 downwards.
AACCCTACGAAGCAGCCCTATGACAACGCCGGCTATATGGACATTGCGCCGCTGGATAAATGCGAGAATGTCCGCCGGGAGATCAGTCTGACCATCGAACGGATGGGGCTGATCCCGGAGCGCTCCCACCATGAGCGGGGGCCGGGACAGAATGAGATCGATTTCCATTACGCCAGACCGCTGAAGGCCGCGGATCAGATGACCACCTTCAAGATGGTGGTGAGCACCATCGCGGACCGGTACGGGCTGTTAGCGGATTTCTCCCCGATGCCGCTGCCGGATAAGCCGGGCAACGGCTACCACATTAATATCTATGCCGTGGACAGGGACGGGAACGATGTGGTCCGGTATGCGGCAGCAGGGATCATGGAGCGGATCCGTGAGTTCACCCTGTTCCTCAATCCCACGGATGCCTCCTATGCACGGCTGGGAAACAACACGGCCCCGGATCGCGTGAACTGGTCCAGTACGGGAGAGTCCGAGCTCATGGTGATCGAGACCTACAACGGGCGCACCCGGGCGGAGCTGCGGTCCCCGGATGCCTCCAGCAATCCCTATCTGGTCTATGCGCTTCTGATCCATGCGGGCCTCGCGGGGATCCGTGAGAAGCTCGCACTCCCGGGAGAGACGGGAGAGCAGGGAGCGGCGCTGCCCGGCTCCAGAAAGGAGGCCGGCAAGCTGGCACTGGAGAGCGGGCTGGTGAGCCGCGTGATCCCGGAGGAAATCCTGAAAGAGTACCTGCACGGATAAGGAGGAAGCCCATGCCGGGAAATCATGACATGGTGCATGCCATATTGATCATTACACCCTCGGATCAGTTCGCGGCGATCGTGAAGCGGTCGCTGCGGAATTTCGTGACGATTGATGTCCGGAAAAGCGGTGTGCTGGCCAGACGCGCGATTCTGGAGAGGGACTATGATATTGTGGTCATCGATGTGCCGCTGCCGGATGAGACCGGGGAGGAGCTGGCGCTGGACATCACAGAGCGGAGCCGCGCCGGTGTCCTGATGGTGGTTGCGCAGGATGCCTTCGAGGATGTGACGGAGCGCGTGACGGATCATGGCGTCATGGCGATGCCGAAGCCTTTTCCCAGGGACCGCGCGGATCGGGCGATCCGTTTCCTGGCGGCAGTCCAGATGCGGATGCGGCAGCTGGAGCGCAGGGTGGTCTCCGTGGAGGACAAGATGGAGGAGCTGCGTCTCGTGAGTAAGGCCAAGCTCCTGCTCATGGAGAAAAAGGGTATGACGGAGAACGAGGCCCACCGGTATCTGGTGAAGCAGGCGATGAATGATGGGCTGAGCAAGAAGCTCGTGGCGGAGCAGGTGCTGGAGGATCTGGAGGTGCTGTGAGCCGGTTGTGATGGAAGTGGGTTTACTGTAGAATAACGGGTATGGTGTGGCGAGTAGGGGGATTTTATTGCCCCTGCTCCATTTTTAAAGGAGGGCGGGAATGGCTAATTTTTCATCCATAGAGGAAGCACAGGCTTTTTTCAGAGAGGATCATTTTGCAACAGATAACGGGATGCAGCTGGATGAGCTCTCGGAAACCCACAGTGTCTGCAGCCTCACGCTGACGGACAGGCACAGGAATGCCAACGGCGGGATCATGGGCGGGGCGATCTTCACCCTGGCTGATCTGGCTTTTGCGTCGCTCTCCAACAATATCCACAGGCCCACCGTCGCCCAGCAGGTGAGCATCAACTATATCGGCGCACCCAAGGGGGAGCGTCTGATCGCCAGGGCTACCCTGAGGAAATCAGGCCGCAGCTCCACCATCATCAACGTGGACGTCACGGATGACACGGGCCGTGATGTGGCCCAGTTCACCGGCACCGGATTCAAGCTGTAGATTATACTCAATAACGAAATTCTTTTCCATTTCGTTATTGAGTAGCGCCGGCCGCACGCTGCGAAGCAGCTTCTTCCTCTGTGCGGCCGTGTGCATTTTTTTATACCGCTAACGGAATCCTATTCCGTTAGCGAGTATAACTGTTCCGGAACGCTGTTGATTCTTTTACAGGCAAATATGGTTTGACTAGAAAAAGTGTGTCAGCCATGCACTTTTTCCGACGAAAAAATGTGCTGAGTGAACATTTTTTCCGACGAAAAAGTGTTGATTGTTGACTGCTTTTCTTTTATAATTCACCATGAATCATGAAGCAGGTCTCGGGGGAACAGTTTTATGAAGCGACTGCTAATGGATAACCTCATAGCCTGGAAGGATAAAAAACACCGGAAACCCCTGATTCTCTGGGGGGCGAGACAGGTTGGCAAAACCTGGCTGATGAAAGAATTCGGCGCCTCGTATTTTGACAACTACGTCTACATTTCTTTTTATAATAATACTCATATGAGCTCGATTTTCGCGGAGGATTACGATGCGAAACGGATCATTAATGCCATCGAAGTCAATAAACATGTACAAATCACGCCGGGTAAAACGCTGCTGATTTTCGATGAAGTTCAGGCAGCACCCAAAGTCGTGGAGTCTCTGAAATACTTCTGCGAGGATGCACCTGAATATCACATAGTCGCTGCGGGCTCTTTGCTGGGCGTAGCGATTCATGAGGGCGTTTCGTTCCCTGTTGGTAAAGTGGATGAACTGAGACTTTATCCCATGAGCTTTCGGGAATTTCTGCTGGCCATGGGCGAGGACAGGCTTTTTGACTATGCCTCCAATTCAGATTATGAGAGAATCAATGAGTTTTCTTCCCTGTACAGAGAATTACTGAAAACATATATATGTATAGGAGGCATGCCGGAAGCTGTATGCAGATATGTGGAGAATCACGATTTCTCTGAGGTAAGGGAGATACAGCTGGCCATAATGAGCCAGTATGAAGGAGACTTCGGAAAACATGTATCGGCGAATGAACTGCCACGTATTCGTATGACCTGGCAGTCGCTTCCAATGCAGTTGGCCAAAGAGAATAAGAAATTCTTTTTTGGACAGGTCAAAGCAGGAGCAAGGCAGAAGGATTTTGAGAAGGCCATACAGTGGCTGGTTGATGCGGGTATTGTATATAAAGTAAACAAGGTCCAGAAACCCGCAATGCCATTAAAGGCCTATGTCGATTTTTCTTCATTTAAACTGTTCCTGATCGATGTCGGCCTGCTTGGCGCTATGAGTGAACTGGATATAGAGAGTGTCATGCAGGGGAATGATATTTTTGTTGAATTCAAGGGCGCGCTGACCGAACAGTATGTCCTCGAACAGATCGTATCGGACACCGGATACACGCCGTATTATTATGCGGGAGAAAAATCGGCTTATGAGACGGATTTTCTCATTCAAAAAAACAGGGATGTTGTTCCGATAGAAGTCAAGGCTGAAACCAACCTTCACTCAAAATCCTTACGTGCATATCATGATAAATTCCTGCCAGCGTTGTCTGTGAGAGTATCAGCGTCAAATTACATCGATCAGGGCTGGATGAAGAATATTCCTTTATGGTGTGTTTCCACGATATAATTTGCTTACAGACCTGGCAAAAGAAACCTGATTGAACTGACAGGGCGGGGATGCTATACTGAATACCGAAATTAAGGGCTGTTGTACCATCCGGAGGCATCATGATCAGAACTAATCTGCTGGAAGCATCCGAGGCCAAAAAGGTCATAGCTGAGAAAGGCGTGTTCTCTGTTGTGGAATACGAGCGGGATCTCTCTGTCGAGCCGGAAATGGCAGAGATCGCTTACTACGCCTCACTGATGGACGTCAGAAAACGGCAGGTGGTATCGAGGATCCGCGAGGACAGGGGCGTGATTGTCCAGAAGGGCCGGATGCAGTTGATGATGGGGGATCTGAATGCCACAACGGATATCTCCGGTGTCGGTGATTTCATGAAGAAGCTGGTGGGCAGCAAGGTCACCGGCGAATCCGCAGTCAAACCGCTCTACACCGGAGATGGGACACTGGTACTGGAGCCCACCTTCCGTTATATTCTGCTGGAGGATCTGGCAGACTGGGGCGGGAATCTGGTGATAGAGGACGGGATGTTCCTGGCCTGCGAGGACAGTGTGGATCTGCACATCAGTGCCAGAAGCACCGTATCCTCCGCGGTTTTGGGCGGCGAAGGGCTGTTCAATACGAGGCTGTCGGGAGAGGGCGTCGTGGCCCTGGAGAGCCCGGTGCCGAGAAGCGAGCTGATCGAGATACGGCTCGAGGAGGATGTGGTCAAGATCGATGGAAATATGGCCATCGCCTGGACGGACGATCTCTCCTTCACCGTGGAACGGACCACGCCGACACTGGTCGGCTCCATGGCAGCCGGCGAGGGGCTGGTCAATGTGTACAGAGGGACGGGGACGGTACTGGTCGCGCCGGTTCAGAACAACCGCGGGACCCCCAGCCCGTCGAACAAAAAGTAAAGGGGAACAGCATGAATACAATCGCAGAATTTCTGAAGAATATGAGTGCCTTTGAATGGTGCTATGACGGAGGTATGATACTCTGGGCCGTCGCCATCTTCGTACAGCTGAATCAGACCAACCGTGCCCTGAAAGAGACGAGTGAGAAGACAGAGAAATCCTACCGAAGCACCCGGGGAGAAACCAAGGTGGATTTGGAAGGGAACCTGAATCAGGGCACCTCCCGGGTGTTTGACAGGGAGAAGCATGAACCTGTACGCAATCAGTTCACAGACCAGACGGTGAAATACGTCAAATGGGGGAATCTCATCTCCACCTTGCCCCTGCTCGGCTTACTGGGTACGGTACTGGGTCTGATCCCGGGACTGACTGCGGTGAAGGCGCAGGATTTTGATACGCTGTATTCGGCCCTGTCCACGGCACTGAGTTCCACCGTGGTGGGCCTGGTTGCTTCCCTGGTGTTAAAGATCTACGCCTCTGTCGGTCCGGACGCCGCTGTCAACAGGATCAGCATCCGATTCGAGGAGATCGACAGGATGTATGAGACAGCCATCGGTATGGGCCGCATCGATAAGGCCTGAGCAGGAGATCGAGCAATGAGGAAACCGGGAAGCCGTCTGGGACTGGAACTGGATCTGACACCGATGCTGGATGTAATCTTCATCGTCCTGATGGTGGTCATGTGCCATCAGACGCTGGATACGCAGACCGCCCGGGAGGAGCTGGTACAGCTGCAGGATACGCTGGATCAGGTGACGGCGGAGAATGCGGTGCGCGAAGCGCAGCTCTATGCCTATGAGAACGAGGATGCGCTGGTGGCCCATGTGGTGCTTTACGCGGATTACGAGACCAACAATCCCCGGATCCGGCACATCCGCCTCACCCGGGACAACGAATCCGTCATCGAGGACATCACCATCGAGCCGGGGGCGGAGGACGCGGCCTATGAACGGTGCCGGGAGGCATTGTCGGCCTATCTCACTGAGAGCGATGCGCTGCCGGTGATGCTGCTGCTGGATGATACGCAGATCCTGTACAGGGATCAGATACAGCTGGAGGGGATGCTGCAGGAGCTTCGGGCGGAGTATCGGAACCTGTACCAGAGTGACGTCCCGGAGGAACAGTAGCCATGATCACGGGAAAGCTACTCTTTATGGGCATCATTGGTGTGGCAGCACTGGTGCTATTTATTATTCTGCTGTCCAAAACTGAAGCGATGCGCCGATATCTACAACCTGGGTCTATTCTGTTATTGCTGGTCGCAGCGGCTGCCGTGGCGGCCTTTTGCATTTTTTTCATGGGAAAAGAAATCATACGGAACAGCGTGGGGCCGATGACAACGGATTACGCGGATGCCGGGTCACCCGCCGCCGGTGGTGCGGAAGATGGTATCCTCGTCATCACGGTGCATGTGGATACGCTGCAGATCGGTGATCAAACCTACGACACGGTTGCCGAGGTGGAGCCATTCATCGCCCAGGCCCTGCGTGATGGGAAGAAGCTCCGCATCATCGATGATTACGCGCAGGCCGCTACCTATCACGCATTGATGGCAGCCCTGCATGAGATGAACGCAGACGCCACCGGGATCGAGGAGACCCGCGAACCATGAGGAGGAGACGGGGCCATCTGATCCTGGCGCTGCTGCTCATTTGCCCGCTGTTATTGGGGGCGGGCCTGTTTGAGGTGCAGCTCAGGAATACGGATGAACGGAATCCGCTCGTCCGGGTGGATGCGCTGATCGGCGGCAAGTCCATGCCGGATCCCACACAGATCCCGCAGACAGAGGAGACCAAGGCGCAGGAGGAGGAATCACCCAAGCCGGAGGAACCGGAGCCGGAGACGCCGGAACCGGCAGAGAACGCTGCGCCTGTGGCACCGCCGAAGATCATGGATCTCACGGTGCGGGTGGAGGCGCGGAACATCTATATCAACGACAGCATTGTGGTCGGGATGCCCTTTGACAAACAGTTCGCCGCAAGCTATAACGGCACGCAGAAGGTGATACTGGTGGATGCCTATGCCGAATACCACACCTATGAGACGGTGCTGGAGGTGCTGCGGGAGAAAGGCATCCGGTATGAGGAGCGCAGGGAATAGATGAAGAAACGTCCGAATACAATCGTTATAGCGATCTCCCTGCTGCTCGTTCTGTCGCTGTGCGGTGGGGCCTTCGCGGTGAATACGCCCAAAATGGACCTGGCAGCCAACCCGGTCTACATCCGCTGCGATGATACGACGTTTCCGAACCATCTGAACCAGCGGATTGTCTGTCACGGAGAGGTGCTGCAGGTCGAAGAGCGCGGCCGGGACATCACGATACAGGTCGGTGCATCCCGGATCCGGGTGACCAACGGTCAGCGGAATGAGACGGGAGCGCTGACGGAAGGCGCTGGGGTGACGGTCTATGGACAGCTCCGGAAGGGTGCGGGGCGTTCCGGCGAAATCGAAATCGCAGCAGATCATCTCATGCAGGAGAACCGGACACTAACGGATGACCGCTATGTCTATGGCGGTGCTTCCTACAGGGATCAAGACAGCACGGAGATCACCCTGGCGGAGAACCGCATCCGTCTGCATATCCCGAACAGCTGGCGCGCAGGAGAGGTGCCGGCGGATGGGTATGAGGAGATCTTCAACCACACGATCTGGCAGGACGACACCGGCAGGTGCTACTATCTCAATTCGATCCACGGACTGCGGGAGCCTGAGGTCTGCGCGGTGTTCTTTTTTAACAACAACAAGTTCCTGGACAGGAGCGGCGATGCCTCCAGGGTCTATGAGATCGAGAAGGCCATCATCCAGAATATCTGCCCGAAGGAGAAGTTCTCGATCCTGGATCCGACGAAGTGGGTGTTCCCATCTGAGACCAGCAACTCCAACAACGGGCGGATCTTCGATCACTATGTGGCCAACTACGACAATTACCGGATTGAGTTCGCGTTTACACAGGTCAGAGACGGCATGTGCGTCCTGCTCCATATGTACAACGACGACGCCATCCGTGCGGATGACATCCTCTATGTCATGGACAGCATGCCGGCAGAGTAATACGATAAAAACAGGAGGGATGATCATGGAAGCCGGTGCAGTTGTTTGATGACCGGGATGACATTGTAGAGCCGGATCTGAGTGTGATCTGTGACCCCTCCAAACTGAAGGACTGGGGATGCCTGGGAGCTCCTGACTGGACCAGATCTATCCTTTTGACAGTGAGATCCCGGTGAGTATCTATGAGGATCTGACCATTGACTTTGCACAGATCGCTGCGGTATTGTAACTACCGTTTCTCTGTCCGGAACTCCTGTAAACGTGAGAGCAGGAGGTCGCGGTGGTTCAGGGTGGGGTCGTCGAGGCAGGCCTCCAGCATGCGTTTCAGGATCAGGCCCATCTCCGGGCCGGGCGCCACACCGGCGGCGCGCAGATCCTCCCCCTTCACGGCCAGATCCCGCAGCGTGAGACAGTCTCCGGCTGCCTGGATCTGCTCATAGCAGGCCCGGATGCCGGCCAGACGATCCAGCTTATCCTGCCGGTGATAATCACTCTGCGCCATCACATCCGCAGTACAGATATCCTGCAGCAGCAGGAAATCCGCATCGCCCACCCGGTGGATGGCACGGCGGACATTGCGCAGGGTGGGTTCGTAGCGCTCATCGTGGTAGCGGACCAGGTTGGTCACCCGCCGGATCATCTCATTGTCCCATTTCAGCCGCCGCAGGATCTCCTCCGCGAGCTTCGCCCCGGTCACATCGTGGCCCTTGAAATGATCGATCCCCTTATCATCCGTCGTCTTCGAAAGCGGCTTCCCCACATCATGGAGTAAGAGCGCCCAGCGCAGGATGGGATCGGGACGGGATAAAGTCAGTGCCTTGACTGTGTGGTGCCCTACATCATAGAGATGATGGGGCGTGTTCTGCGGCGTAGCAAGCATGGTATCGAATTCCGGCAGGACCACTGCCGTGATGCCGTATTCTGCGGCAGTCAGGATGCGTTCCGGATGATCGGAGATCAGGAGCTTATGAAGCTCCGTGCGGATGCGCTCGGCACTGATGCGGGACAGGGTCGGTGCCAGTTCTCTGCAGGCAGCAGCCGTAGCTCCATCGATGTCAAAATCCAGCTGCGCCGCAAACCGGACGGCCCGCAGGATCCGCAGGGCATCCTCTGAGAAGCGCGCCGCCGGATCACCGACGCAGCGGATCAGCCGGTTGTGGAGATCCTCCAGTCCGCCGAAGTGATCTACCAGCCCGTCCTCTTCGTTGTAGGCCATGGCGTTGATGGTGAAGTCCCGCCGCTGCATGTCCTCCACGAGACTCCGGGAGAAGGTCACCTCCCGGGGATGCCGGTGATCCTCATAGTCGCCGTCCACCCGGTAGGTGGTCACCTCATAGGCGTTCTTACCCATCATCACAGTGACGGTGCCGTGCTGGATCCCGGTATCGATACAGCGCCGGAAGCGCTGCTTGACCTCCTGGGGCAGGGCAGAGGTGGTGATGTCCCAGTCGCCGGGAACACGCCCCAGCAGCGAATCCCGCACACAGCCTCCCACCGCGTAGGCCTCATACCCGGCGGTGTGGAGGGTGTTCAGAATCTCACGGACATCGGAAGGCAGAGAGATCGTCATCAATACGCGCGTCCCCAGTACACCATGTGCTTCGCGGGCTTGCCGCAGCAGACGCAGGTGTCCGCCAGATGCTCCTGTTCAAAAGGAATGTTCCTGCTGGTGACGCTGTACTGCTCCTTGATCTGCTCCTCGCAGGCACGGTCGCCGCACCACATGGCCTTGACGAAGCCCTTGGTCTCGGCAAAGGCGGCCTCGAACTCTTCTTTATTTGCCGCACGGAAGGTGTGGCTGTCCAGATGGGCCTGTGCCCGGGCCAGCATATCCGCCTGGATCTGCTCCAGCATGGCAGCGACCTTCGCGGGCGCCTCGCTGATGGGGCACTCCGTCTTCTCTCTGGTGTCGCGCCGCACCAGCACGCACTGGCCAGCCTCGATGTCCTTGGGACCCAGCTCGATACGAACCGGGAAACCACGCATCTCCTGCTCAGCGAATTTGTAGCCGGGACTCCGGTCGGAGTCGTCGAGACTCACGCGCAGTCTGGCGGCAGTAAGCGCCTCCTTCAGTCCGGTGGCCGCATCCATGACACCCTCGGCGTTCTGACGGATCGGGATGACCACCACCTGCGTCGGAGCGATCTTCGGCGGCAGGACGAGACCGGAATCATCGCCATGTACCATGATCAGCGCGCCGATCATCCGGGTGGACACGCCCCAGGAAGTCTGGTGGACGTAGTGCAGCTGGTTGTCCTTGCCCGCGTACTGGATACCGAAGGCTTTGGCGAAACCGTCGCCGAAATCATGGCTGGTGCCGGCCTGCAGTCCGCGGCCGTCGTGCATCAGCGCCTCCACGGAGTAGGTGGCGATGGCACCGGCGAATTTCTCTTTTTCCGTCTTACGGCCCTTGATCGTAGGGATGGCCATGTCCTCCGCCAGGAAATCGGCGTAGACCTGGAGCATCTGCTGGGTACGTGCCTCCGCATCCTCCGCGGTGGCATGGGCGGTGTGGCCCTCCTGCCACAGGAACTCGCGGGAGCGCAGGAAAGGTCTGGTCTCCTTCTCCCAGCGTACCACCGAGCACCACTGATTCAGCACCTGGGGCAGATCCTTGTAGGAGTGGATCTCTCCCTTATAATAATCGCAGAACAGGGTCTCAGAGGTGGGACGGACGCAGTAGCGCTCGGTCAGCTCCTCGAGGCCGCCGTGGGTGACCCAGGCCACCTCCGGGGCGAAGCCCTCCACATGATCCTTCTCCTTCTGCAGGAGGGATTCCGGGATGAACATGGGCTGGTAGCAGTTCTGTACGCCAACCGCCTTGAAGCGCGCATCCAGATGCTGCTGAATCAGCTCCCAGATCGCGTAGCCTGCCGGCTTGATGACCATGCAGCCCTTGATGTTGGAGTAACTGATGAGCCCAGCCTTCAAAACAACGTCCGTATACCATTGCGTGAAATCCTCACTCATGGAGGTAATCTCCGCAACCAGCTTCTTTTCCGCCATAATGCGCTCCTTTTCTGAAAAATGATGCTCCTATTCTAACACAGCATGAAAGCAAAGTCACGTTTCCAGATAACGGTTCTGTTCCAGCCTTCCGCTCCAGGAGCTGCTCTTTGACCACCATTTCACGAGCACTAAAGAATATTGATTTTCCTGTCGATATGAAATATGATACCACCAAGTGGATAGGGTTCATCATTTTCGGTCGAACCCGGAAGGGTGAGCAATATTCAATTTCGGAAGGAAGGAGGGTGATCAATGGGTATTGGTGGTGTGAGTGGTGCGTATCAGGCCTACCAGATCTACCGCACGCAGCCGATGAACTATGCGGTTCAGAATCAGGCGGACGTGTCGGATGCCTATAAAGAATCCGTGGGCGTGGACAGGGCACGGACGATGGACCCGGTTCCTCCGGTGCTGTATGCAAACGCACAGAAGGTTCCTGTGGCGAAATCGCCTGAGCCGGACGAGGCCGGGAAGGTGAATCGTCAGTTCAACGCCATTGCCTCCCGCTATCAGGGAGATACGGTGGGATACACCCGCGGTGCGCAGGGTATCACGGGCTATGGTGTGGCAGGCAGCATGTTTGATGCCGCCGTCTGATCAGGCACCAGATTTTCATCATTCAACGTAATCGAGCAGGGGATTGCATCACCCCTGCTCGATTGTTATAATACTTACGTTTTTTATTCCATTTATTATGAAAGGACAAATGCCATGAGTAAGATCGCCATCTTAGGATACGGAACAGTCGGAAGCGGGATCGCGGCGGTGCTGGATACGAATACGGCCCAGGTTGCGGCCAGTGCCGGAGAAGAGGTCACCGTTGGCGCCATTCTGGATCTGCGGGATTTCCCGAGGGATCCGCACGAAGCGCAGGTGACCCATGACATCGAGACGATTCTGGCGAACCCGGAGATCGAGGTGGTCTGTGAGACCATGGGCGGCGTGGAGCCGGCATATACTTTTTCCAAACGGGCCATTGAAGCGGGCAAGAGCGTCTGCACCTCCAACAAGGAGCTGGTTGCGACCCACGGACCGGAGCTCCTGGAACTGGCAAGGGCCCACAAGGTGAGCTACCTGTTTGAAGCCAGCGTCGGCGGCGGCATCCCGGTCCTGCACGCCATCAACAACTCGCTGCGCCATGAGCAGATCGAGTCGGTCACCGGCATTCTGAACGGAACGACGAACTACATCCTGACACGGATGGAGCAGGAGGGCGCTGATTTCGATACGGTGCTGGCGGATGCCCAGGCCAAGGGCTATGCGGAGCGGAATCCCGCGGCGGACATCGAGGGACATGACGCCTGCCGCAAGACGGCGATCCTGGCGGGACTCATGAGCGGACGGTATGTGGATCCCGCGGACATCCCCACAGAGGGCATCACGAAGGTGACTGTGGAGGATCTGCGCGAGGCCCGTGCAGCGGGCTACTGCATCAAGCTGCTGGGCAGCTGCAGACAGATCTCTGATGAGGCGATTGAAGCCAGCGTGGCACCGTTCCTGGTACCGCTCACCCACCCCCTGGCATCGGTGAACGATGTATTCAACGCGATCCTCGTACACGGCAACATGATCGGCGATGTGATGTTCTACGGCCGGGGCGCCGGCAAAGAAGCCACAGCCAGTGCCGTGGTGGGCGACGTCCTCGACATCATCCGGCACCGCGGCAGCACACTGCCGGTACAGTACAGCAGGACACCCGCCGTACTGCAGGCAGCAGCGGAGGGCGCAGAGACGAAGCGTTTTGCCTCCGGCAACAGCTACCGCGTGCTGTAAGTACTATTTACATAAGGAGAAAAGAGAACCATGAAAAAGGTTGTGAAATTCGGCGGCAGCTCTCTGGCAGACGCGGCACAGTTCATCAAGGTCGGGCAGATCATCCGGAGCGACGAGACCAGGGCGTATGTGGTGCCGTCGGCACCGGGCAAGCGCTCCGCCTCAGACACCAAGGTGACGGACATGCTCTACCGGACTTACGCCCTGGCAGAGGCAGAGGAGGATTTCGACAGCGCGCTGTCCGCCATCAAGGCGCGGTATGATGAGATCATCCGCGGACTGGGACTGGCGGAGAGCCTGAATCTGTCTGACGAATTCGAAGTGATCCGCGAGAACTTCCGGAACAAGGCTGGCAAGGACTATGCCGCCTCCCGCGGAGAGTATTTGAACGGCATCATCATGGCCCACTACCTGGACTATGAGTTCATCGATGCGGCCACCGTCATCGCCTTCGACGCAGAGGGTAACTTCGACGCGGAGCGTACCAACCAGCTCATGCGGAACAAGCTGCGTGACCTGCCCCGCGCGGTGATCCCCGGCTTCTACGGGGCCAAACCGGACGGGTCGGTGCAGACCTTCTCCCGCGGCGGCTCGGATATTACCGGTGCCATCGTCGCCAGGGCCATCCATGCGGATGTCTATGAGAACTGGACGGACGTCTCCGGTTTCCTCGTGGCGGATCCGCGGATCATCGACCGGCCGGCGCAGATCGACACCATCACCTACACAGAGCTGCGGGAGCTGGCGTACATGGGGGCTTCCGTGCTGCATGAGGATTCCATTTTCCCTGTGCGCAAGGAGGGGATCCCGATCAATATCCGCAACACCAACAAACCGGAGGACAGCGGCACCTGGATCGTGGAATCCACCGCCCGCAAGTCGCGGTTCACCATCACCGGCGTGGCCGGCAAGCGGGGCTTCTGCTGCGTGAACATCCTCAAGGACATGATGAATTCCGAGGTGGGCTTCATGCGGAAGGTCCTCCAGGCCTTCGAGGATCAGAACATCTCCATCGAGCATGTGCCGTCGGGCATCGATACCATGACGGTGTTCGTCCAGCAGGACGAGTTCATCGATAAGGAGCAGAGCGTCGTCTCCGAGATCCACCGTCTGGTCAAGCCGGATCTCCTGGAGATTGAGTCGGATCTGGCACTGATCGCCGTGGTGGGCCGCGGCATGAAACGGCAGCGTGGCACAGCGGCACGGATCTTCTCCGCGCTGGCCCATGTCAATGTCAACTGCCGTATGATCGATCAGGGCTCTTCGGAGCTGAACATCATCATCGGCGTGGAGAACCGGGACTTCGAGAAAGCGATCCGCGCCATCTATGACATCTTTGTCGTTACCCAGTTATAAACGATCAGCCGTAGATGATCAGAACCCGTTCTGATCATTTACAATCAGCCCGAAGCTCAGACAGGAGGGCCGATGAAGAAAACGCTCATACGAAAAACCGCAGTGCTGACCGCCCTGTTCCTCATGGGAACAGAGGCGGCCTGCAGCGCGCCCGAGGAGGCCGCGCCGCAGGAGACGGCGAAGACCGTGGAGGAGCTGGTACTGGAGACCGCACAGGACGATACGGAGAAAGAGACGCTCCGTGTCCTCCTGCAGGCCGCGGGTGCATCGGAGACGGAGGAGGAGACGGAGAGCGGCAAATCCGAAACCGTCTATGTCAATACGGACGCAACCGGCGCCGTGGAGCAGATCCTCGTCAACAACTGGCTGAAGAACCCCACAGGAGCGGACACCCTCCGGGATGCCACCAGCCTGACGAACATCACCAGCACCAGCGGATCGGAGACCTGGGCGGACAACGGCGACGGCACCATCACCTGGAGGACCCAGGGCGTGGATGTCCACTATCAGGGCAGGACAGAGGCCGCGCTCCCGGTGGAACTGAAGATCAGCTATGAGCTGGACGGACAGCCGGTCACGCCGGAGGACCTGGCGGGTAAGAGCGGCAGGGTGAAGATCCGGTTCGACTATGTGAACCACCAGAAGACCCGGATGCCCGTGGGGGATACCAGAGAGGAGATCTATACACCCTTCACCATGATCACGGGGGTCATTCTGGATGCGGAGCGGTTCGCTGGCGTCAGTGTCTCCAGCGGCAGGATCATGGCGGATGCCGACAGCTATGTGATCATTGGGTATGCTTGCCCCGGGATGAATGACTCGCTTCAGCTCACGGATGAGGAGCTGGAGGATCTGGACATGGACAGGGCAGAAGCGGACCTGCCGGATCATATTGAGATCACGGCGACCACCGCAGGCTTCGAGATGCCCATGGCCATCACCTACGCCTCCGCGGATCTGTTGAATGACCTGGACATCTCCAGACTGACGGACCGCCTGGATGAGATGGAAGCGGACATGGACGAGCTCGCGGACGGCTCCGGGGAGCTGGTGGACGGGACGAAGGAATTAAACGATGGCGTGGTGGAGCTCTATGATGGGACGAAGGAGCTGGATGACGGGGTCAAGGAACTCTCTGACGGCGCAAAGGAGCTGGCGGACGGCGCCCGGGAGCTGGCGGATGGTGCCAGAGAACTGACCGATGGCGTGGGACAGCTGGCAAATGGCGCCCAGGCACTGGCAGGCGGCGCCGGCAGGCTGGCAGGCGGCACCCAGGAGCTCTATGAGGGGTCGGGAGACTTAAAAGACGGGCTGAAGCAGCTCTATCAGGGCACGGGACAGCTGGCCAAGGGTGTCGGCGCCTATGCGGACGGCGCGGTACAGCTGGCGGAGGGCGCCACCGAACTGGGCGCCGGTGCGGAGCAGCTGGCGGGCGGCTTCGGAGGGCTGGCAGCCGGTGCCTCCCAGTTCTCAGGCGGCATCACCCAGGCCCATACCGGTGCTGCGCAGCTCGTCGCCGGATATGAGGGCACGGAGGAACAGCCGGGCGTCACGGCAGCCGCGGAAGCCCTGCGGGATGGCGCGGTACAGGTGAGCGGCGGCGTATCCGCCCTGGCAGAGGGCATCCGGAGCCAGGCGTCACAGTACGGTGCACTGGCGGATGCGCTGGAGCAGAAGTACGCCAGGCTGCTGCAGGCAGATGCGGCGGCGATCATCGACCGCCAGGGGACCATGGCCCGGACGCTGGCCGCCCAGCTTCAGGGGACGGTGGTGACGGCAGAGGGGAGACTGGCGGCGGCACAGAGCGACGCCGGCAGAGTCTCTATTGAGCCGGAATTCATTGAAACCTTCGAAGAGGGAACGGATCCGGGGATGCTGGCGGAGGAACTCCCGGAGGACATGGTGATCGGAGACAAGGACCTGAAGCACCATGAGACAGCATCGACCGACGACGAGGTGACGGAAGAGGTCACAGAAGATATTGCAGATGAGATCACAGAGGATGTGACCGTCGGCGGGAGGTTCACACCCTATGCGGCGACGGACAGCGCGACATTCGCACGGCTGGCCGGGATGACCGGGCAGGAATGGGACCAGCTGATGGGCAGCTACGATGCCTATGAGGCCGCCTGCGCCGCCTACTCCGCCTCCGGGAACCCGTCGGATCTGGTGACCGCTATGGGTGCGGCCCCTGCGGCGGCGACCGCCGTGACGACGGTGCAGTCGCTGGACGGGATGCTGCGGCAGACCGCTGCCTCGGCCGATGCCATGTACCGGGGTGAGGGCAGCACGGCCGGCGTGAAGGCGCTGGAGGAAGGCGCGGCACAGCTGGCGGAGGGCGCCGGTGGACTGACGGAGGGGATCCGGCAGCTGGCGGAGGGTACGAAGCAGCTGGACAGTGGCCTGGCACAGATGGCTGAGGCATCGCCGCAGATGGCAGCAGGCGTCGAGCAGCTGACGCCGGGGGTGCAGAGCTTCCAGGAGGGCAGTGCCTCCTTCTCCGAAGGGGCCAGACAGCTGGCCGAGAATGCGCCGGAGCTGAAGCAGGGTGCCAAGGAACTGAAGAAGGGTACCGGCGCGCTGGTGGATGGGTCCGAGAGTCTGGTGGACGGCATCGGACAGCTCAACAGCGGGGCACAGGAGCTGGCAGATGGTACGGCGGCATTCTCAGATGGCACCTACAAGCTGCAGGACGGGGCCAGAGAGCTCTCAGACGGCGCGGTGGAGCTGGCGGACGGGGCACAGGAGCTGGCGGACGGCACCGTGGAGCTCTCGGATGGCACCACAGAATTAAGGGACGGCGTGAAGGAGCTGCTGGACGGTACGAAAGAGCTGGCAGACGGGATGCAGGAGTTTGACGAAGAGGGAATTCAGAAGCTGACGGACACCTTCGGCGGGGATATGCGCCGCAGATCCGACAGACTGCAGGCGATCTCCGATGCCGGGGCCGCCTATAAGACCTTCTCCGGGGCACTGGCCGGGGAGGAGAGCTCTGTGCGGTTCATCTTCAAGACAGCCGCCATCGAAGCAGAGGACGATTGAACAGGTATATTTTAAAGGAGGATATGAAAAATGCAGGCCAATCCGAATTATCTGAAACTGCCGGGCAGTTATCTCTTTTCCAATATTGCGAAGAAGGTGCAGGCCTATCAGGCGGCGCATCCGGAGGCGGAGATCATCCGGCTCGGCATCGGTGATGTCACCAGGCCGCTGTGCCCCGCGGTGATCAGTGCGCTGCATGCGGCAGTGGATGAGATGGGGCAGGCGGAGACCTTCCGAGGCTACGCGCCGGATCTCGGGTACGAATTCCTGCGGCATGCGATGGCAGAGCAGGATTTCCGGGCGAGAGGGTGCGATATCGCGGATGATGAGATCTTCATCTCCGACGGTGCCAAGACGGATTCGGCGGCGATCCAGGAGATCTTCTCTCCGGATGCGCGGGTGGCGGTCTGTGATCCGGTATATCCGGTCTATGTGGACTCCAACGTGATGGCGGGCCGCACCGGCGAGTACGATGCGGACACGCAGACCTGGAGCCGGGTGATCTACATGCCCTGCACCGCGGACAATGGCTTCGCCCCGGCGCTGCCGGCAGAGACTCCGGACCTCATCTATCTGTGTTTCCCGAACAATCCGACGGGGGCAGTGGCCACGAAGGACAAGCTGCAGGAGTTCGTGGATTACGCGAACCGTGTAGGCGCCGTCATCATCTTCGATGCGGCCTATGAGGCGTATATCACCGATCCGGAGATTCCGCATTCCATCTATGAGATCGAGGGGGCGCGGACCTGTGCCATCGAGCTGCGTTCCTTCTCCAAGAACGCGGGTTTCACGGGACTGCGTCTGGCGGCGACGGTGGTGCCCCATGATCTGAAGGACAGGGACGGCGTGGAACTCCACGGACTGTGGGCACGCCGGCACGGGACCAAATACAACGGCGCACCGTACATCGTACAGCGCGCCGGAGAGGCTGTTTACAGTGCAGAGGGGCAGCAGCAGATCAAGGAAACGGTGGCAGCCTATATGAAGAACGCGCAGGTCATCCTGCAGGGACTTAAGGAGGCCGGCTATACCGTCTCCGGTGGTGTCAACGCGCCCTATATCTGGCTGCGGACACCGGAGGGGATGACCAGCTGGGCCTTCTTCGACGATCTCCTGGACAGAGCCCATGTGGTGGGCACCCCCGGCTCCGGGTTCGGCCCCAGCGGCGAGCACTACTTCCGTCTCACCGCCTTCGGCAGCTACGACAACACCCTGCGGGCGATTGAGCGCATTAAGAAGATGTAACTGTAACCCGGCAGACCTTATTTATGGAACAGCTTGCCTGTCTGGTACTTCGGTTCCGTCGTCAGGTTGACGCCCAGCTTGTGGAAGGTGTTCTCGTCCACCTGGGAGAGGATCACCGATGAGTGTACCTCACAGCCATTCAGGCGCCCCAGCTGTGCCATGGCGGCCTGAGCCTGCGGGTCATTGCCCGCGCAGATGGTCAGCGCGATGAGGGTCTCCCCGATGTGGAGGTGCGGGTTGTGGCCGCCGAAGTGCTCCACCTTCAGCCGCTGGATCGGCTCGATGATGGAGGGCGCGATGAGCTCCACCGAATCATCCACACCGGCGAGGATCTTCAGGGCATTGAGGAGCATCGCCGAGGACGCACCCATGAGGGCACTGGTCTTGCCGGTGACCACCGTGCCGTCCGGCAGCTCGATGGCGGCAGCCGGTGCGCCGGTCACCTCCTCTTTCAGCTTGGCCGCAGCCACCACCGGCCGGTCCTTGATACTGGTTCCGGCCTTCTGCATCAGCAGCTCCAGCTTGTTGACCCGGTCCTGGGAGCTGTTGCCCTTGCGCAATTCACAGCATTCCTTATAGTAGCGGCGGATGATCTCCTGTCTGGCAGCCGCCTGGACGATCTCATCATCGTTGATGCACATCCCGGCCATGTTGACACCCATATCCGTGGGGGACTTATACGGGGAATCGCCGTAGATCTCCCGGAACATGGCATTCAGCACCGGGAACACGGCCACATCCCGGTTGTAGTTGACCGTGGTCTCGCCGTAGGCCTCCAGGTGGAAGGAATCGATCATGTTCACGTCGTTCAGGTCCACGGTGGCCGCCTCGTAGGCCAGGTTGACCGGGTGCTGGAGGGGCAGGTTCCAGACCGGGACGGTCTCGAACTTGGCATAGCCGGCCTTGATGCCATGGCGGTGATCCTGGTAGAGCTGGGAGAGACAGACGGCCATCTTGCCGCTGCCCGGACCCGGCGCCGTGACCACGATGAGGGAGTGCTTCGTCTCGATGTAATCATTTTTGCCATAGCCCTCCTCGCTGATGATGAGGGGGATGTTGGAGGGGTAGCCGGGGATCGTGTAGTGGCGGTAGACGCGGATGCCCAGGGTCTCCAGCTTGTTCTGGTAGGCCAGCACCGCGGCGGAGCTGTTGTAGCGCGTCAGCACCACGCTGCCCACATACAGGCCGTAGCCGTGGAAGGCATCGATGAGCCGCAGGACGTCCATGTCATAGGTGATGCCGAGATCGCCGCGCATCTTATTCTGCTCGATGTCCTCGGCATTGATGGCGACGATGATTTCGACATCTTCTTTCAGCTGGGCCAGCATACGGAGCTTGGAATCCGGCTGGAAGCCTGGCAGCACACGGGATGCGTGGTAGTCGTCGAAGAGCTTGCCGCCGAACTCCATGTAGAGCTTGCCGCCGAACTGACTGATCCGCTCGCGGATCCGCGCGGACTGCAGCTGGATGTATTTGTCATTATCGAAACCGATGCCTGTCATCTCGCCCTCCTGTATTGATTTTTGCGTGCTTTCATATATAATGGGGAAGAAAATCATTTTCATTATATACAATTTTTTATCCATCGTACAGAGGCGGTGGTAGGAAGGAAATCTTTTCAATGGACAACAACAATCTGTCGGGAGGTCTCGGCGGCAATAACAATCACAGAGGGCAGAATATCATCATGCTGCTCATCGCAGCGCTGGTCACGATCCTGTGCATGACCTGGTTCCTCAGGACCATGACCCAGAGCACCAGCAGTGAGCTGACCTACAGTGAGTTCATGGAGATGGTGGACCAGGGTAAGGTGGATAACGTGGTCATCGAGGATGACCGGGTCACGATCTACCCGAAGGCAGAGGGCATGCAGGCCGTCAATCCCTTCTACGGTTCCATGGGGATGACCTATTATACGGGTAAGGCGGAAGCGGATTCGATCCTCACGTCGCGGCTGCTGGAAGCCGGGGTCACCGTCTCCAGCGAGGTGCCGGACAGATCGGGGGTGGTGGTTTCCTTCCTCTTCTATTATGTGGTACCGATCCTGCTGATGTGGGGGATCCTGTCCCTGGTGTTCCGCAAGATGGGGCGCTCCGGCGGGATCTTCAATGTGGGTAAGAACAACGCCAAGGTCTATGTCCAGCGGGAGACCGGCGTGACCTTCAAGGATGTGGCCGGAGAGGATGAGGCCAAGGAATCCCTGGTGGAGGTGGTGGATTTCCTGCACAATCCGGGCCGGTACTCCACCATCGGTGCGAAGCTCCCCAAGGGTGCCCTGCTGGTGGGCCCGCCCGGAACCGGTAAGACGCTCCTGGCCAAGGCGGTGGCAGGTGAGGCGCATGTGCCGTTCTATTCCCTGACGGGTTCTGATTTCATCGAGCTGTACGTCGGCGTGGGTGCGAGCCGTGTCCGGGATCTGTTCCATGAGGCCAGCCGCAACGCCCCCTGCATCATCTTCATCGATGAGATCGATGCCATCGGAAAGAAACGTGGAAACGGCGGCTTCGGCGGGAACGACGAGCGCGAG